>NZ_LMUS01000001.1:600000-858187 GCF_009765835.1 Granulicella sp. L56
GGTCTTATTCCGCCCGTCGTACAGCTTGGGAATGTAGACCGGTCCATCTGCGACGAAGCCAAACTGGTTCTGACGCAACTTCGGGTTTGAAGTATTCACGCCTGCCTGAAAGTCTGCCGCGGTCGGGAAGGGGCTGGCGTCAAACTTATCGTTGCGATTGAATTCGAATACTGTTCCGTGAATTCTGTTCGTGCCACTCTTACTAACGAGATTGATCTGGTTCGCGCTGAAGCCAAACTCCGCGGGATAACTACCGCTCTCAACCTTGAACTCCTGGATCGCGTCCTGCGACAGGATGACTGCAGGAGTTACCAATGCCGTATCTGTGTTGATTAGACCATCGAGCGTGTAGTTATTCGACTCAGGCCGGGCTCCGTTGATGCTGATCGCATTGCCCGATCCTTGCCGCATCGTGCCTTGCTCGCCGCCTACCGTCACAGCACCTGCACCCAGCAAGAGCAACTGCATGAAGTTGCGCCCGTTCAGCGGAAGCTCTTCGACCTGCTTCTGGCTTACCAACTGCCCAATAGCGGAGCTGTCAGTGTCAAGCGCTAACGCCTGCGCCATCACTTGTACAGTCTCGGTTACCGCTCCCGGCTTCAAGACCACATTGACGCGAACCTTCTGGTCAACTGCAAGCGTGAACGCGCTGGTCACCGACTTTTGAAATCCTGCCATCTCCGCAGACACCGAGTAGGATCCCGGGTTCAAGGATGAAGCCTGATAGTCTCCCGATGAACTGGAAGTCGTACGAACCTTGGCATCTGTCGCTGTGTTGGTCACGGTCACAACCGCATTCGAGATGATTGCACCGGTACTATCGGTCACAGTCCCCAGAATCGTTCCCGTAGCTCCTGCCTGCGCATAAAGCCTATTAGAGATTGCGAACAAACTGACGAAGAGGAGGGTTGCCTGAACTGCTCTCAAAAAGAATATCGACTTAGTCAATTTGTTTTCTTGAAGTATCTCGTGGTCCTGCATAGTGGATCCTCCTGAGTGTTTCGAACCGAATTCTTAAGGGTGATAACTTCGCCAATCTTGCAAACGGTGCTGTCTTTACCCAATGGCCCTATATAAAACTTCTTTGCCTGGAGCTCCGGCCGCTCTCTTCGCAACACCATTCCGAAGAAGGCGTAATTGGACAGGCAGCGGCTACTCAACAAATAGAACTATCCATGGAAGCAAGTAAGCCTGAGTTGCCGTATCGAAACTTGTTCGCTATTGAGGAACGGCGCAACAATAGCGCCACGAACTAGCAATGTCAAGACTTAAAAATAGTTTTTCTATTGATAACCAGGGCGATCCAGAAACATGTCTGATCAAGGAGTCGCAATGTACCTGTCAACATTCAAGCTGTCAGACCACTGCTATAGTTTGACCGTGACAGGTCTACAAAAAATCGACGCTGCCAGTCGTTTGCAATGCGGCAAAATACTGGCCACATGCCTGTATTACGTTAAGTCGTCTCGTCGCACCTTATAGCTCGAATAGAAACGGGCCGACATCAAGACCGGGCGCCAACGCACAGTTTTGGAACACTTAACCTATTGAGGTCAGACCACCTACTTGTACCTGCCTCGACTCTATTTCGAGAGAACAGCGCCCATTGCTAGCAAGCTTTCTTCTTTGGAAACGAATAGGCATACGTTCTAAACGTCCCAATTTAATTTCTGTATAGACGGGCTGTAAGGGTACGACGAATAGTCGAATTCCGGTTCGCTTTCCTTGATCGCAAGGTCACGTCATCTCCGTGGCATCATGGCACTCATATTCTTCACCTTGTATTGTCTTGCTACCGGAACAGGATGACATTGGGCAGCAGCTCTATCTAGCCAACGAAGGACAGGTGCGGCCCAGATGTTCGATGACGGTACGGTAATGACCGAAAGCGAATCGCAATCTATGCCGCAATCATTGCGGCATCTTCCGAGATCGAATTTCCATTGGACGACATACCGATGCAGGCGCTTGAAATCGTGTTGTTTTGCACTTCAAGCGATAGGAGGTAATTTTCCCAGAGGTCAAAATTACTCCCAGCCATAAGTTCGTCCCATCCCCATTTGAAATCAGCAACACTATAGGTGTGGGGGACGCTAGCGAAATAAGTCGGATGCAATCTAATATCTATGGGCGCGACAGATATAGAGCCGGGAGACGATGTGCCGCCTTCGAGCATATCTAAGATCAACTGAGGTGCTGAGCAGTATCACGCACAGCGTGCGGTTCCGCCTTAGGCCCACAAATCAGGAGCAAGGCCGAGCATCAGGGCGACCTAAGCGAATCCACGGTCGCTGATCTGCCTTTATTTTCAGCATTTTATGGGTTTCAATAAGGGTTCTCAGGGATATGGCGGAGAGGGAGGGATTCGAACCCCCGATAGCCTTGCGACTATGTCTGATTTCGAGTCAGGTGCATTCAACCGGGCTCTGCCACCTCTCCGTACCTTTATCCTACATCAACTCAACGACTTGGAAAACTTCCACTACTGAACCATCTGGCTGCTGTGACCGAAAGTGTGCCTACTTGAGTTTCGATCGTTCATGATGGCAGCAATATCAGCGCTCCGACTGTGATTGTATCGTGCTGTGGTTGAAAGTGCAGTATGACCGAGGGCCTTCTGTGTCTTCGAAAGGTTGCCGGTCGCTTCCGTCAGATCCGTGGCAAAGGTATGACGGGCCGAGTAGAGCACTAAATCATCAGATAATCCTTCCTTCTTTTTGAAGTTGCTAAAGCGGCTGCTGATGCTATGGGCAGTCATCGACTTACCAGCCCGCTTCCCTTTTCTGGATGGAAAAGCCCAGATACAACCGACGGTCAACTTGGCACGTTCCAGCATCATCTCTCGCACGCGAGTCGTCATGGAGATATAACGCTTCGCCTTGATACCCGTCTTTCCTCCCATGATGAGGATGTCATTTCGGGAGAAGTCGACGTGGTCCCATTGGATAGACACTGCATCATCAGGGCGGATGCCTAGGTCAGCGACGAGCAGATATGCATCCCGTAGCGTCCGTGGCGCCTTAGCCAGGATGAGCGACTCTTCGACAGCCTCGACAAGCCGTTTCCTCTCTACCTCTTCGACCATGGTGATCCGTGGCCGTTTGGTGATGAGTTCGTTCTCGACAGCCAGCGAAAGCATCCTGCGCAGAGTACGCAGAGCGCAATTCACGCTCGACCCAGAGCCAGGGATACTGAGGATCTGAGTCGTCGAACGCTTGATAGCATCGATTCTCATTCCGGAGATATCCTCCTTCTCAAGTAGTCGCCAGCCGTTGCGGTAATACTCCTTCGTCTTGTCGCTCAAACGAGTCTTTGCAACAAAATCGAGGAAGGTCACCGCATAGTCCCGAAGGTATGGTGCTTTGTTGTGGATGGTCGTAAGCTTCCCGGCCATCGCTTTCTGGATGAGCAGGATTTCAGCCTGCTTTGCTTTCTGGACCGTGGTTTGTTCGGTCGATCCTCTATGGCGTTTGCCGGCGACATAGAAGTCGTACCAGAGAAACCGACTCCCCTTTTTAGGCTTTACTGACATGCCGCTCCTCCATGAATGCCTGCACGGACGGTTGGCGGGTGCATGAACGTAGGAACGCGTCGAGCACATCTGAATCATAGACCACGGTCTTGTGGGAGAGCCGGATAAACGGGGGCCCGATTCCGGAATTTCTCCAGTTTTTCAGACGCCCCCGCGGTATTCCCAGCCTTTCCGCAGCTTTTGTCGCATCGAGTGTAGCCATGTTTCCCTTCCCGTATCCCCCGCCTCCACCACGTCAACAAAACCCTCACTGGGTCCCAAAATGCGCCACTCAAAGCATCAGCAAGGCAAAAGCGTCGAAATAACTTGCTGGCTGAGCTCGTCCAGGCTGGGATAGCTTCGCCCGGTAGTGAACAGAAGTTCGTCCACGCTTGCCGTCCCGTGAGAAGCGGATTTGAGCCCTACCGACAATGGAACTGACTTCGCGCCTCCGAAGACTTGCCATGACAACGTGGGCGGAGCGGAAACATAGGTCAAAGCGGCTATTCTCTCTGGGCCCCCGAGTTCCCCGAGACGCACTTCGAAGGTCCCGTCACCCAATGCTTTGGTCCGCATCATTTCTTCGCCATATTCTTGATTGAACTCTGCTACATGGCCCTTGAGAGTAGCCTGCAATCCTTCCCAGAGCCTTTGCCCCACTATGGGACCTTCCGTGGCCACGCGATTCTCCCGCGACCGTCTCAGCTCCTCTTCGCGAAGCAGTTGGTCATTCTCTCTGCGTTGTGTAACCAGATGTTGACCATAGTTTTCTGCGGCCTTCCGTATCCAAGCTGTCTGCATAATTGCACTCCGTCTTTCTAAATTTGTGCTGCGATGAAGGTGAATAGCATTGCGGCGCCCTGTGCGAGCAGCGCCAGGATGCGCTTACTTATTTGCTAGTACTTCCTTTGCTGCGAGCGCGTAGCCGATTCGCCGACCGCCATTTTTCTGCTCTGCAATGTGCGCGGTGATTCTCTCGGCGAGCGCCTTTGGATCGTCTGCATTGCGAGCTGCTTCCGCCGCTTGTAAAACCTTGACCTGTTCCACGGCGTCTTTTTGCTCTCTTGTGGGTTCGGCGGCCTCTGCTGCAGTCGGCGCTGCTGCTGCGACAGTACTCGACTGTGCGGTTTGGGATGCACTTGCACGGCCCCGTTCCTCTGCGGCGGCGATGTCTGCCGTATATTGGCTTTCGGGGATTCGAACGAAATTGCCAGGACGGCCGGTGAGCATTGTCATAGTGATCCTTTCGTGGAACGGTTGAGGGGTGCCGAGGCATCCGGGTTATCGAATATTGGCTGGTCGCCTAATGCCGCAACCCGCGCTGCGGATATCACAACTCTTTGATTGGCCTCCATCTTGCGTATCGCAAGCCTGAAGTACTCGTCTGTACGAAAGATCCAGCCCTCTGATTCGAGTTCGCCTAGAATTCTCGTCAAAGTACCTGCTCCCAATTCGGTAGCGTTCCGCAGACGCCTGTCGGATGCGATACCTGCTCCACCATGTCTGGCGTCAAACGCCAGGGCGAACAGGACCATGCGCTTGTGAGCTCCTATGCGTGTCAGACCGTGTACTAATTTCATCTCGAGCTTCACTACGACGTCCTCCGATTGATGGACTGCATTTATGCCCTCGACTGCTGCCATGCTCCCGAAGTGCCCGACCATGGACCGATAACTGTCACATTCATCACCGATGTGGTATTTCCCGAATCGTCAAGAGGTGAAAGGAATTGGCTTGAATCGATAATTAGAAGGTCGGGCGGCGCTGGCGCATCCAGCCACGGCTGGCCGGTGATTTGCGATGTCCACGTCGGCGGCGTTCCTGAGTCAGCATCAAGCACGGCGTAGGCAGCATCGACGGCCGTGATCTTCGCGGCGAAGTCAGCAGCGGGTTCGATCTTCGTTATCACCAGCGGGATGCTGTCTTTTCCAGCTTCACCCCACAGAACCAAGTCACCTGGGAGGATGCCCTCGAGAGCAGTCGTCAGATTGATCAGATTTGTAGGCTCACCCCAAACACCTGGCGTGGCTGACACCAGCGCAGTAGTTCCATCCTGCTTCCGGATCCTGACCGCATAGGCCGTCCCCTCTACGCCAGTCACCTGCTCATCAAGAACTATCGCTGAGAGAAACGGGTTAGTCGGGTCGGTTGGATCTGTCTCAACGGTCTTGGTGATGCGGCCCTGGGCGAGTCCAACGCCAATGACATCGTTTGCGAACTGGACGAGGTCACCGCGGCTGCACACCAGATTCTCGACGTCGGCGTTCCAGAAATAGGTATTTGGACGAAGCCGGGAAACCGCCAGATGATAGCGACCGAGACGCCATGCTCCATTTGCGTTGGTGCATCCTGCAATGGTCATCTGCTCGAAATTCGTCGCGAGGGCTAACGTGGGGTCCGCTGCCACCATATCTTCATCGCCGAATCCATCGTCGTAAACAATTCGCTCATCCTGCTGAAAGCTCGCTTCTTCGTTGATGAACTGAACGCGTAGAGCGTCAACGGCATCGGGAAAGGCTCGATTGCCCCCAAAGCCCCAAGAGTTGCGCGGTGTGAACACTTGCACCGGAGTGCTCTGCAGCTCGTCGCGAATCACACCATATTTGCCGTTGCTGATGTTGAAGCTGGCGCGGCCCGCGCCGGCGATGTCTTTCAGAACCGCATAAAGTGTCGTGGACTGATCGAAGGTATTGGAATACGTGAATTCCTTATCGTCGCACTCGACTGCCCAAGCAATGAGGGCGTCATCGTCGATGCGCGATGCATCAATCCTGCGCGGATTCGCCGGGCAGTCACGCAACAGCCAGCGGAAGACGTATGCCGGGTTATCGCTAAACTCTGTAATCCACGTCGACGTGTCGGCATGCCAGACGGGAACGGGCTGGGAAATGATGCAGTTGAACTGATCGATATTGCCGCTGAGTTGGTCCGTCGCCTTGATGCGCATCGCCAGCTTCTTCGTTCCGGTTGAAGAAACCACCGAATAGCGAATGCTGCGGATGACGGTCCAGGTCAGGTCGCCCACCTCAGATGACGAGTCGGATGAGCCCCAATCAGTCGAGATGCGTGTCACCTTGACGTCATATTGATCCTGAGAGGGAAACTTCCACCGAACGCCAACGCGTATAGCCTTCCGCTCTCCGTTTACAACGTGGATTGTGCCGTCGACGTTCGCTGTCGCTGCCGACGTGCTGATTGTGAGCCCAGATGACGAAGGCACGATGGCTGTCCAAATTCCGGTACCAGTAAGCGAATATTCCACCCTTACCTTGCAAGTCACGGTGACGGCGTTTCCGTTTTTGTCCAGGCCAAAGAGACCGGATGCGAAGCAAAGGTCTATGGAGCCTTCGTCTGCCGAGACTGACGTTGTGCGCGTGGCCGTGGTTCCATCAGTATTGAGCGCATCGCCGGCAGTCGCCTCCGTAATGTCCTGAGAAAAGAGACTGGGGCTAGTGCCGATCTCTGTCTCAACGTCGGTATAGTTGGCGAGATCGTTATCGCCGATCTTCATATCAGAGGGATCAGGATCGCCATAGCCAAGGTCAAACAAGCACCGGAGGTACTGATCATCTCCGCTCAACTCCGTATAGGGCAGCGCGGCGTATGGCGGGTAGTAGAGGACGTACCCAACGGGGCATGGGATAGAACCGTAGCGATTCACCTGGTTGCTTGTACCGGTGATACTACTCAGCAGGTTAGTACTTGCTGATGCGCTCGTAATCGCGCTGGAGGTCTGCGGGGGAATGAGAGCATTAATCACCAGCGAACCTACAAGGCCGAGTCCAGCCGCCGCAAGACCGGCCGCGACCGCTGCGCTCACATGCAGAAACGAACCTATGGATGCGAATATAGGAGCCGTCGAACCGGCTGTCAGAATGACTCCGACAGCGAGAGCGGCAAACGCAACGATGCGAAGGATTGTCTTGCCGTTCCCCCCCTCTGGAAAACGGGTGATCATCACGGCATGGCCAGCTTTAGGCCGGATGTGTGTCCACCATTCAGGCGGTATCGTCATGCCGCCGATTTCGACGTTGCAGGCCGTCGCCGCTGGACCAAGGATCTCCGCTACAGTCAATCCGGCCGGAAACTCTGCATGAACAATTTCCATAGAAAAAGGATGTGGGCGAGCATGGACAACGATTTCTGCGAGGTTATTCATATGAAAAGTCCGGGCGAATTTGTGGGTGTGTAAGTTGATCCTGGGATTGCGGTATTCAAGATGTCATCCTCGAGGCCGATCGTGCCGGTGATTGTGCCGTCGTCATAGTCGATGGAGAGCATCTTGAAATCTATCGGACCCGAAACTAACGTATCGGGCTCCGAAGCTGTCACGACCTCCATGACGATGTTTGGGCGCGTGCCGGCGGGCAGATTACGGATTGCCAGCAAGATCTTGTTATCTACGTTGTCAATCACCAGCTGAACCTGAGGCAGTGAGTCATCATCCTGATTAGGTAGATTGAGCGAGAATGCGAAGGGTTCGAAGGTTCCGGAGCTACGAACCAGCGGCATCGTGTCGGTCACGAGAAGGTATGGCGAGATGAAACTTGGATGCGATATCGTCAGGCACATCAGGAAGACTTCGCTTGTCTCCTGGGCCAGTATGGCGCGTAGTTGCGTTGGGCTTATCGTTGACATCGAGGCTATCCTTTCGTGACTTCCATTGACTGCAATAGTCGCTCAATATCGTATTTAGCTTTACAACATTCTCAACCGGCTCTCTTTCGCTTCAAGAGCATGTCAAAAAAGAGCGATTGTCCCTTTCTGAAAGCCACCGTGCCCAATTGCTCAAATCCTCCGTTTGGACTTTTTATGTGAGAAACGAATAGTCGAAAATGCGCTGAAGCCCTTGTCGTTACTACCTCAAATAAAAGTAAAGTGACGTCTGAAACCCTCACAAAACGATCTTTCGCCGTCTCATGAGACCTGCAAAACGCCCCAAGTTTCGCGGATTCGATATTCCGAAATCTTCAATAGACATAGGGGCCCGAGCGGCCACAGGTACGGTTTTTGATCCCGACTGGAGACACAGGCGGGACGTGCGCTTTCAGTCGCGACTGTCGCTGAGGTGTTATCTCACTGCAAGGTATTGCAGGTCAGCGATATAGCGGACATTTTGTCCGGTTTGAAAGTAAACTAAAGTGCCAAAATTTACAGCTTCGTCTGGCGTGCCGGCGCCGTTCGAATTACCCGCAATGGCTCAGACTCGGGAAGAACCTAGTGTTTTCTGGAGAGGGCGGGGACTCTAATTTCCTGCCATGATCATCCGATAGAACGCATCTACTCTGTCGACGTTTGCCTGCGTCATTCGAGATCGTCGGAACTGGAGTTTCGGCGTCCTCATTCCGAGTCGCAGTGCAAGGTGTGCTCTGTTGAATCCTTCCGCGATGAGCTCGTCGATCTGAGCCCAGGCTCCTGATGCTTCCACCTGCGCACCCTTGCGTGCCGCATTGTTATCTACAGCGAGAATCAGCGCCTCGGTGCTTTGGCGTATCAGAGGTCTTTTGCCGGTCCGGATATCCTTCAGCGTGCATTCTCCAAGAGTGCTGGCTTGAGCCACGGCCTTACGACCTACGCCAGCGCTCGATAAACGCCTCAGGTGCTCGCGGCAGCGCTCAGACGACACCAGCCTGTCACCACCACCACCACGACGCACCAGACGGCAGCGTTGGCGAAAGCGTGCGTTCGCTGCCCTGCAAGCCACGCACCTACATCCTGAAATAAACCTCGGCCGGGTTCCATGTGCCGACTGGACGTTTATGTCTCTCCGCTGCTCCATCACGCTTGCTCCAATCCGTGCGAATCGTCTGCAGATTTTGAAACCATCCATTTCGGTCCATCAAACGTTTTGCGTGTCACCACCTCGGAGATGGTCTGTCTGCAAACGGAAAGTTCCTTTGCAAGCTCCGGTTGAGTCATACCAGGCCATTGCTCGCGGATGTATCGAACGTCTGCGTCTGTCAGCTTGCGATACCGAATGATCTTTTTGTCACCGTGCGCCCATTCCAGGTTCGAGACCGCGCAATTCGATCGATCACCATCCTTGAAAATCACTGGGAACGTCGGCTTGCCTCTCAGAAACGCCTTTGCGACCAGCCGGTGTAATGTGAAGTTTTTCCGTATCTCTCCATGTCGATCCCGAACAATGAGCAGACCAGAGGATAGACGCGTGGGTTTGTGCAGTTTGCCCGTGGTTAGATCAAGAACCCTGCCGAGCGAGGAAACTGCAAATCTCTGTCCTTCCCCTATTTGCCTAATCGTCTTCCAACGCTCATTCGCTGTCATGCCGCCGCTCCCGTCGCACTCAGCAGGTGAACTTGCTCAACACCTGCCGGCAAAAAACTCGCGATGTCGTATCGATCCGCGACATGCGCGAAGTCAGGCGATGGAATCTGCAGGTAAAGTTCTCCGTTCATCGCCCCGAGCGGCTTGATCGGCTTGATCCAGGTCTCATAGCTCTGGATTCCTAGCTCGCTCTTCAGCGCCTTGTTCATGCCCGTCCAGATCCGCGCACCTAGCTCGGTGTCGACACCTTCAGGCGCTGACTCGGCTTCCACCTCGGCGGGTTTGTCATCACCCTGGTACACACCCACCGCGGCGGGAGATGGCGCACCCTTCCACTTCGAATCCTCAAACCAAAACGAATTCACCGGCTCACCGCGTTCCTGCGATAGGGAGGCCTGCCGTTCAATCAGCAACATCGCTTTATGGGCAGTCGTTGCCAAAGCGCCAGCCTGAAGACGGATTGCCTCCGCGGCCAATCGAAGAATCTTGTCGGTACTGATGATCGCCAGTCTCTCGAGCATCGCTTTCGCTAGAGTTGTTTCAGAAGTGTCACCGACAGTCGCAGGGGAGTTATTGGTTTCCGTGACGGTTCCCCTTGACGGTTCTATGACGGTTCTTAACGGTTCTCTATAGGGATGACGTGAATGTCCGGTATTAGTGACGTCAATGTCCGGTATCGATGACGTGAATGTCCGGTATCGAGCTACGTGGATGTCCGGTATCGACGGTTGAATAGCGGACATTTTGTCCGGTGTTGAGTGTGCCGAAGCGGTGGTGACAGCGGACATATTGTCCGGTGTTGAAGGGGTGGCTGATTGCTCCATTGCGGACATTTTGCCCGGTATCTTTCTCGCAAGGAATGAAAGCTCTTCGGAGCTCAGCTTGATGCCACTCTCCAACGCTGAGAGGCAGAGCTTCGGCACATCCAGAACGTATTCTTTGCGACGTCCCACTTTCACCACCTTCACCCATCCCGCTCTTGCCAGCTTCGGCATATTGCGCCGCGTGTTTCTGGAATCCTGTCGGCACCACATAGCGAGTCTCTCTACGCTCGGGTAGCATGCGCCGTCTTCGTTGGCATGATCTGCCAGGGCGAGGTACAACAAAAGGTCGCTGCTATTCGTCGGACCGCCTTTGAACGCTAGTCCTAACAAGGTCACCATGCAGAGATCTCCCATCGCGCAAGCTGGCGCTGGCAAACTTCGCTCTGCTGAAATAAACGCGGTTTATCTACGCCGATAAAGGCAGTAGAATAGCGGCATCGAGTCCGGATCGGTGGCACGATCCTGCTTGTGATAGCAAGGATGTTTGGCGACCCGGTTTGAGTGGGGAACTCACCGGGTCCCATCTATCCCACCGCCGTCGTTTCGTTTGTCGCGGGCTTGCAGATATTCGGTAACGCGGCGCTTCCGCCAGCATTTCGAAACCTCCGAAGTTCATTCTCGGAGATCATCGTTCGTCGGCCAATTTTTGTGCGCTTCAATTTCCCTTGAGACAGCCAAAGTTTTATAGTTCCGGGACTGACTCCCCCGAGCTTCTCCGCTGCTGCATTTATCGAGTAGAGATTATCCATGCTTCCACCTCAGTATCGTGACTTCCATTGACTGCAATGGTCGCTCAATATCGTATTTAGCTTTACAACATTCTCAACTGGCTCTATCCTAACCAAAGAGCATGTCAAGAAACGGAATGAGGCCATGATGACGGTGCGCAAAGTGAACTCGAAACTCAATCCATATGAGAGCAATGAATATCTGCTCCTTCGAGCTGGATCCGCAGAGAATGGCGACCCCCGAGCGGCCAACTTACTCCAATGGATCAACCGAAACTTTGAGGCCCTCAAGCAGTCGCCAGCTTGGATAAAACCTAGGCGAAAGCCAGGATTCATCTATGCAGGCCCGGATCGCACCGCGCTCCCGACGCTCGTGTCTGTACAACGAGTGATAAAACTCATCGAGGCTTTCGCCTGGGCTGGCGCAACGCTAAAAAATTGCCTCGAGAAATGGCCAGATCGAGACTTCTTCGACAATCCACCTACCGAACTCTTGGCGGCCTACCGACAAGTAAATCGGCGCCTTCACGCCTATCGCGGCGAATACGGCATCGACACCCACCACAAGCTACGTCAGCCGGCGTTCGACAAGTTCATCCCCAAGAAATACCTGGCGGCCGAAATCCGCGATTCGCGCAAGATAGACACCGACGGAACCGCCGGTCTTTTACTAAGTTTTGTGTTGACGGGCAGATTTCCATTCGGGGAACAACAGGCAGTCGCTGATCTAGTCAAGCTTATTCAAGATCAGCGGTTTCACTTGCTCCGGAAATGCAATGCTCCCGTTGCAAGTCAGCGCGGTGAGCGTGAAGTAAAAAAGCCTCGACCGTGCGGGCATTGGTTTCTTGCTAGCCGGATCGATCAGAAATTCTGTTCGAAGGCTTGCAGTCGTCGAGATCGCGAGAACACACCTGAATTTAGAAATGCTCGAAAGGTTTGGGCACGAGAGCACTACGCTGAGTGGTATGCCGTCAAAAAGCCTAAACCAGCAGACAAGCTAAATAATAGAAGGGGCCAGTGAAGCGTGGTATTTAGGCTACACGCCCTGCTCAAACGCGGCGTCGGCTGGCCTTGGAACGGCTACGAGCTCATCCAGATGAAGCGTGCAGGGTGTTATCCGCCTACGCGCCTCACCGGCACACCGTCGAATAAGTGACATGAGAGAACACCACTAATGGCTTGCCACTGGTGTTTTGCCCTGAGACGATGCCTGCATGAATAAAACAAAATTCTTTGATGTTCTCTGGCTCGGTATCGTAGCGGGAATGCTCACAATCGTCGTCATTCACACCGCGGAGTATCTTCGTTTTCAACCCATTGAGGCGGTCGGCATTGCCATCGTAGTTGCACTCGTGGAATTGGCTTATCTCTTTAACAACACGGTTGAAGCTATCGTGGAGAATTTTGACCTCAAGATTGACGAAGCTATTCTTCACCTTGATCGATCGAACGGTACGGATCCCTACTGATCTGATCTCATCGTCTCTTCACAGATCCCCTCGACCTCGGACGTCGCAGAGATATGGCTTCTGGGTTCGCTTGCTGATAAACACCACCACATCCTCATGACAGGAACGGCAGGTTGTTCGCTTCAAGTCCGGAGGTATTGGCTTACCCATCACGCGGCCGCCAGACGACTGTTGCTGTGCCGGCGGCGCCGAGGCTGGCTTCGATCCTGACTCCATCACCTGAGCCAAGCCCAGCGCTATCTCGCGCACTGCCATGATCAGCGGGTCAACGTCTTCGTATTCTGTCTCAGCGATCTCTTTCAATCGCTCTATGGTTATCTGGCTCATGCTGTCCTCTGAAGTGGTAGGCTTTCGGGATGACAAAACTCAACCTTGAATACAGCGACAACCTGGGACATCCGATTGCCGAAACAGAACTTTCCGCAGACGAATCCCATATACTTCCGTTGCCCGGTGACACGGTTTATATCAATGGCAAAGGATTTGAGGTAAGCCGACGAGAGTTCTCTTTTTTGGCGGGAAACATAACTATCTCCCTGATCAGGGACCGCTAATATATGTGCGGTCGCTACCGCACCAGCGGCCCCTAGATGCTGAACAATAAGTGAAAGGCCCGGAATATGAGAGACATCAAAGTCTATGGAACGCTCGCCATCGAACCAATCAATTTCCCCGACGAAGTGCGGATTCTTATCTATCCGCAACATCCCGACACCGGAATATGGAGCGGCAATCCGATTGCACTGACTCCAAATAGATCGTGGGAATGGATAAAAATGCATTACCCCGTCACCAAGCAGACTTTTATTGAATGCGAGCGATATCTCCGCGATGGAGAGATCGGCAGCCTTATTAGGGACATTCACCCGATAACGGTACCAGACGATTTTGAAGTACAGCCGATCACGTAACTTCATCGCGGCACCGCTGGGAACTGGTGGTACTCTTTGCCGTCGAGTAGATGGCCAGCAGCCTTTGCTTATCTGATGGCAAGAAATGGGCAAGTTCGCCCTGGGACGCTGAACAGTTACCCCGCTAAAAATTCCACTGGATGTGATCCGTATGTTGTCGACAAAAGAAGCCGCAGCATTCCTTGGCGTGCAGCCAGCGACCCTGCGCAGTTGGCGCTGTTCGCGAATTGGGCCGCCATTTATTCAACTCAGCCCGCGAAACGTTCGATATGCCGAGGTCGACTTGGAGCGATATGCGGCGGATCGCAGGATAGACCCGGCCGAACTAATCAAATCTCGGATCGTATCCACGGAACAACGTCGAGCAAAGAAGACGTCGCTCTAAGATAAGGCGAATCGCTTTGGCTACAGTCTCAGAGTGTGACCGGCAATGAAACATCGCGCACAAAGAAGGCGCAGGTCGAAATCATTGCCATTATCGTCTTTCTCACCAAGCTTCATTTGCTCCTGAAGCGCCTGGCGATACTCCTCGGCAATAAGCAAAAAGGCGGGCGAGTATGCAAGGTTGGTGATGACGGAGACTACATCGTCGACCTCGGAAGCTTCGCGCATTGTGGCGAGCGCAAACGCTGCGTTTTCCAGCGTTGAATCGGAATCGAAGGTCAACGCAGTGTTGGAATATTTCGAGTTAGCTTTCTTCCGTTTTTTGTGATCAGACTGGGGCCCTTGTTGCATATCGGGTTCTTTCTCTAAGCGTTGCCTAGTGGGGGAATGCGATTAGTCTATGCGGGTTTCAGCATCTGTCGCTGGCACTTCTGTGTGATTGCCTCGAGGTGAGAGCATTTCGGTTTGTCATATAATTCGGTCACGCTCGTACGGACGGGTCATGGCTGCATTCGGCGATGTAGGCGAGTAAATCGGCTTCATCATACCGAATGCGGCCTCCCAGCTTGAAGTACCGAGGACCTCTACCCTCTGCCCGCCATCGGTTGATTGTGCCGACCGGCCTCGTGAGCAATGCGGCAGCTTCTTCCGGCGTCAGGAATGTTGGGACCTTAGCCGATCTCTTTTTCGGGGGATTCACTTGGTCATCCATAAGACTCTTCCATTCTTGACGTGCTGAGATCACCCTCAACGAATGTGAGCATATTTTCGGCCGCTATACGCTTCTGTAGGGCCGTTCGGCCTTTTTCCGAGATGGAATACCATGGCTCAGTCGATCGCTCTCTCCTGACGCACCCTAGGCGCGTGAGTGTATCCATCGTGCTCGTGCGCACCAGATCGACTGTAAGTTCATCCAGAGTGAAGTAAAAGCGGCCGTCAGTGTCGCAATACCAAATCGCAACTCCGTCCTGATTGAGACGTTGTAGCATCTGCCACGATGCCAGAGATAGACGCAGGTCTCGCATATCTTCCACCCTCAGTATTTTTCAGCCTTAAGCACCATCTCTATACCGCGATTCACATATGTCTGCATAGGCATGCGGGTATCGAATGCAAGCTTTCTGAGACGATCATGGATTGATTTCTCTATCCTCAGCGACGAGGCAACAAACTCGGGGGGACCGCCTTCGGTAGCAGTTGCCGGTGCTGTTGCCTTGACTATCTTTTTGCCAGTTCCTTTACGCACTTTGGCTCTCCCTTAGAGGTTCAATATAACATCTTTACCGCATGATGTTGACAAGTACAAATGTGACGCTGTATGAATACACACACGATGGTGCTCGGTGAATTGATTCTTCAACTCTTCCTGGCCCGTAAACGCAAAAGCGCCCCGAACCTGTGTTACTAGCACAAGTCCGAGGCTAACCAAACGAAGTCGGATAGGACTCCATAATGGCTAAGACCAAGAATACCAGCGCTATAAGTGCATCTGCACTAAAAACCACCAACAAAACCAAGACCTCCGAGATCGTCCGCAACGCCGTTCCGTATGTTGAACAGAGCAAAGATTCGGCCACCTACTTTTGCTGGACAGAGCCTTTTGCATTTCACATCCTCGGCGCCACAATGCTTCCCAATTTCAACGTCGGCGACACCGTCATCATCGATCCATACCGAAAGCCAAAAGATGGTGATTTTGTAGTCGCAGGCCTGCCCGGCCAGTCACTCGTCTTCCGCAAGTATGCCTGCACACTAGGCGCACCTTATCAACTTCTCGCTACAAACCCACAATACGCGCCGCTGGATCCGGTTCTTCCCGTTGTCGGAGTCATGACCTCTCATCATTCCAAGGTCGATGACCATAAGGAGGTTGAACACGCCATTCTCTCGCTGATTAGCTCGGCACGCAGCTCAGTTGAGGATGGCGTTACGGGAACGAAGATCCGCTCTTATCCGCCTCGTCACAAATTAATACTGATTTCACCTTGGCTGCTCAGTGCGAGGCCGAAGACGATTTGACCATGGACGACATGGATCAAGGATTCTTCGACTTGTTCCGTTCACCCACATATTGGAAACTACGCGAAGCTTTTGTGAAGGCGGCCGATGCCGGCGACGAATACGCATTCATGACAGCAGTTTGGAGAGGATACAACGCGGGGCGAGTCTCTCCAGATCGTTTCATCCCGAATACAGCGAAAGAGCTTCAATCCTCTACAGCATTGGGGATTGCAAGCACTCACGCCGCCGATGCCCGCCGCGCCACCTCCAGACGTGCAAAGGGGGTAGGCAATGCCAAGTAAAGCCCTTAGAAAACATAAGACTCTGCAGCGCTCAGTCGCGGGCCAGAAGGATCTGGTTCGCGTCGCGCCCTATCGTGCCACCTGGGTATGCAGATGTGGCTATATGAACGTGGTCTATTTCAAGAAAGAACTTATCATCGGCCACGTATTCCCTGAGCGGATAAAGTGTTTGTCATGCCCGCTCGAGTATCGAGGCAGATACATCACCGCTCCGGCCGTCACTATGCCGGGAGATCTATTCGAAGCCGAACCCACCACCAGAACTGCATAAGGAGACCACCATGCAGGTAACAGTCGAAGGAAATGAGCTCGTAATCCGTTTGCCGCTCGAAACGCCAAAGCTATCGAGCAGCGGCAAGACCATGCTTGTCGCCACCACACGCGGAAACGTCACAACAGACGCCATGGTGGAGGGGAAGAACGTCACCATTGGCGTGAATGCCTACATCTCTAAGGATTGATTTTCGGGATGCAATTCCGACTGGTTTCTGAAGTTGGGCCCTGCACCTGTCAGCGGAAGAATATCAACTTGGCCAGAGTTCAGGCTCATTTTCTTCAATCACGAAGATCTGGGCCTGCACTGCGGTCGGTTGGTCCAAGTGATAGGCGACGTCTTTTACCCGCAGGTAATGGGTTCTGACGGGCGCGCCCGCGATGCCATATTCCAGAACGATACGTTCTCCGATACGCGGTACAAATTCAGTCTTGTAGTCTTGTCGATTGCCAGCTTCGTCGATAACCCTAAGATTTTCCATGCGTGAAGTTTAGCAGTCGCGTGCGTTAGGAAAGGCTAGTCTAGTGCCAAAATTTTCACCTGTGTCTGGCGTGCCGGCGCCGTTCGAACAACCCGCATTGATTCAGGCTCAGGGAGAACCTGTCGTTTTCTGGGAATGGGGGCACTAATTTCCTGCCATCCTAGATCATTTTGAATGACGTGCGATCTCCGTTGACATCGAAGGCGGCAGATCAGGCTGTTGAGTAGCCCATGTGCTGCCTTGCGTGTCACTAAGATCGAAATCGATCTCCTCGCTTGAGCCTTGCAGTTCGTCTAGCGATAGCCACGAGCTACGGTGCGCCTTGCCGTTGATCTTCACTCCCTCCACATAGTTTCCTTTACCATTGCGAACCACAGTAAGGGTCCTGCCTCGACTAAGTCGCAAGGTCGCTCGTGAGAACCGGGGCGTACCCAGCACAACTCCATCGCGCCCAGGGATGGCGGGATACATACCAAGAGCATTCCAGAGATAGACACCTGATGTAGCGCCCAGATCGTCATTGCCCGGGATGCCTCCCGGCGTCGCGTTGAACGTCTCGTCTTCAATCCGGGTAACCAGGCTGGCCGTCTTCCATGGTTTACCCAAAAACGTATAAGCGTAGGGAGTCACGAAGTCAGGTTCGTTCGCCATGTTGAAACATGGCTCTCCCCAACACACCAGCTTGGAGAAGAACCGATCCAGCCGTTTCTCGACCATCTCATTGCTGCCGATCGAAGCAAACAATCCCTGGTAGTCGAAGGGCAGCATGAACGTGTACTGATAGGTGTTTCCTTCTTCAAAACCAAGCTGATCGGTCGGCACCGAGGCCTTGGGTCTATGCGGCAACGACTTCTCTGCATCGAACCCAGGCAGCCACGAGCCATCGGCGAGCCTCGGCCTCATCCAGTGCGTAGTCGGGTCCATAAGATTGCGCCAGTTACTCGCGAGCTTCAGATGGAGGTTATACGACGCCTTATCGCCGAGAGACTTAGCCAACTGCGAGGCAGCAAAATCCGCATTCGCAAACTCAAGTGTCTCAGAGACTGAGATGACATTGCTCGACGGGATATACCCCAGCTTTAGATAGTCTGCCAGATTATCGCGCTCGGTACGGCCATGCTGTCCAAGGCCGGGAATCGTTGCCACCTTGTCTGCATACTTCAGGGCTGACTTCGCATCGAACTTCCTCGCTCCAAATGCATAGATGGACGAGACGATGATCGGTGGCGAATCGCCGCCCATAACGTAAGAACCATCGTTCGCCGTTACCCATCGCGGGTAAGACCCTAATTGCTCAGCGTCGTTCACCAACGACTGTGCAAGGTCGCTGGCCTCCTGAGGAAACAGAAGCGCCTGAAGCTGTACCGTGTTGCGGTAGATATCCCAATCAGAAATGTTTGTGTATTGCCCCGTCTGGCCCGGGTGCAGATGGTGAACCTTATTGTCGAGCCCCATGTACTCGCCGTCGGCATCACTGAAGAGAGTTTGCCCAATCAATTCATGATAAAGCCCGGTATAAAAGATCTTGCGATCGGCCGCATTTGCGCCTTCAATCTTGATACTCGCAAGCGCATTCTCCCAACGATCCTGAGCATGCCGCCGAGTCGCATCAAAATTCCATCCCGGCAATTCAGCCCGTAAGTTTGCTCGAGCCTTTTCTTCGCTTACATAAGACAATCCCACCTTTATCAACTGTGTCTGATCGTCGCCTAGGTCAACCCACGCGGCAGCCTTCTTCCCGGCAACATGTTGCTTCGAAGATTGCTGAACATCGTCCTGCCAGAGAGATATAGCGCGAGGCTTAGACTGGAATGCATAGGCCACATGCAGCGTATATTTGGTCGGAGACCCGCAGAATCCACCTGCCGTGACCGTTCCACTTAGAATGCCGTCGCCTCCAACACTCAGGCTTTCTCCATCATGTTCTCGGCCAAGCGGTGGCAGAAAAGATATATGCACATCTGCCGAAGCGCTGCCGGGGCCATTAACTAATACACCTGCATGACGCCCTTTAGGAAAAGTGAGCCGTGCCATCCCGCTACGGTCAGATGAAGTTAGTTCGACAATCGTTCCATCGGCGAGCTTCACCGAATAGTACCCGGGCTGCGCCACTTCATCGGTGTGCTTGAATGCTACACTTTCAAGCTGCTTCGGATCTCGCGTCGCGTTCGGCGGCACACTCAATGGAAGTATCGGCATGTCTCCAAATAGCGGACATCCACCACCACTCAAATGCGTCAAACTGAAACCGCGAATCTTCTTCTGGTCATAAAAGTAGAAGTTCTGGTCCGTGTCTGGACTCCACTGGATCATGCCGAAGGGCAGCGTTGCTCCCGGATAAGTATTTCCGCCATTCGTTGTGCCGATCATTGGATCGACGCTGTCAATCAGGCGCTCCTGCCCCTTGACTGTTGAAACGCATGCAAGTAAGAGAAAGAAAGTTGTAACAAATGCCTTCGCATCAGGGCCACAGATCCCCCTCAGCCGTCTTATGCAGCGTTCGAGCAAGTTCGCATCTCCTGAATCATGTATTAGATCGATGGGGAATTCTACTAGAATCGCGCCTAGACTGGTCTGATGCAGCTGATTCCTCGGAGTGCAACCAGCCCCCTCGTAGTTGGCGATGTTCACGGATCAGTCCTCCGTTTATCCAAACTTTGGCTCACGAATGTGAAGTATCCCGAGGTCGACTTGGAACGCTGTGTAGCTCATCGTCGAATAGATCCAGGAACATTATTTGGTCACGGAAAGTACAAGCTCCGCACTGACGATGTGCGTCTAGTTCACTACAGCAACTACAGCAAATCCTCGGTGCCGCTGTGACCAAAAGTGTGACCAAACGCATCCGTTCGTACCCATACTTATTGGGATTTATGATGCAACAGTCCGTGCAGGCATTGGCTTATAAAGCGTTTGTTTTGAATTGGTTGATTTAGATATCAGGGGACCGGGAGGATGATTTCGAGTCAGGTGCATTCAGCCGGACTCTGCCACCTCTCCGCTATAAAGTCATTCTAATACAAATTGTTTCAACAGGATTGGATCGGCATTTCGCCAGGATTAGCGATTCTCCATGGCACTTCAGGAAGAAGTGCCATGGAGAAACGCAGAACCCTTGGATTTATTGTGCGGTGACCCGATAGATGACGGAACCGTGCGGCGGCACAATTGCCTCAATCGTCCCCTTCGATGTCGTGATCGATTTCGATACCAGATTCTTGAGCTTCAGGGATGAAGGGCTCTTGAATCCCGCGAGCGTAGCCGTCGTGGCAATCTTCTTCGGAGCGCTCCCCTTGTTGTACAGCACCACTGCCACGTCCCCGTTTGAGAGCGGCTTGGCAAGCACATCATAGGTCTCCCCGAACTGCACAATGTGGCCCTGAACGCCTGCCGGGTCCTGATCGACTGCAATTACATCCGCGTTGCTCAATATAGAGAGCGCCGCTGGACTGATCTTTGCGATATTTGTGCTGCTGATGAGCGGCGCAGCCATGATTGCCCATAGGGACATCTGAGATTGCATCTCATCGCCGCTGAGACCGCTGTCACCAACTAACAGGAAGTCCGGATCATTCCAATGCCCCGGGCCGGCGTACTTCCAAAGGCCAACGTTGTAGCTGTAGTTATAGTTAAGGCTCTTCCACTTGCTTGCGCCAGAGTACTGTCCCAGCGCGATATCGTCACCTTCGCGCCACAGATTTCCATACTTCGCAACCCACCCCAACACCAGATACCAGTCATCAGGAGTATTTTGAAAATAAGCGGGCGCAGACTCGGAGTACACCATCTTCCGGTGGGTATGTAGGATGGCATCACTAAACGCCTTATATGCGTAATGGTATGCCTCTTCGTTTGTTTTACCCGGCACCGCTGGTACGTTGCAGCCATCGAGCTTAATGTAGTCCACATTCCATTTTGCGAAGGTGTCCGCATCTTTTTGGAAGAAATTCCACGAGCCCGGAAATCCCGCGCACGTCTTGTCACCCGCATCTTCATAGATGCCGAACTTGAGGCCTAGTGCGTGTACCTGTTGCCCCATCCATGCCATCCCGTGAGGAAACTTCTGTGGATCGCCAGCAAGCGTTCCATCGCTGTTGCGCTTCTTTGCCATCCAGCAATCGTCAATGGTGATGGTGTCGTATCCTTTTTTGGCAAGACCGGAGCTGACCAATGCCTTCGCTTGCGCCAGAATCAACGCTTCGTTGATATTGCACTGGTAATACGACCAATTGTTATATCCCATGGGTGGAGTGGGTGCAAGACCGTTCCACGCGGGAGTTGTGTTCCCTGCCACAGGTGCGGCATTTCCAGTCCCAGACGTGCCGAGAGCAAGACAAATTGCGAAGCCGCCAATCAGGATAAACTTGCGGACATGTGCGATAACCATCGATTCTCCTCTGTGCTAATTCCGTCAAACTACAATTTATTGCTACTCAACATGAAAGGCGCAATCAAGTCCGTTTCCTGACTACACTGACTGCCTTTAAGATCACAGCGTTGCTTTCTATCACTGGACCGTAGCTGTTATTAAAATCATTCGAGCCACCGCGGAAATCCTTAGTTCCTTTTAGTCGGACCTCTTCAATCACTTTACCTAATCTAGGATTTATCCACTCGAAAGCGAAAAATGAAATATTACTGTCTGGATGGCTTCCAACAGACAGGGCATCTGCGCCATAGCAATAATTATGTGCAGTAGGTCTTCGTCCCCAATCCCATTCGAGAATATTGACACCGTAGCGAATCGGGATACTAGTAATAAATCCATCTTCATAGACGATTTCATACCATCCCAATAGATCCGCTGTGTCTTCTTGGTCCCAGATGAGTCTGAAGCTCTCCTTGTTAGAAGCAGGTTTTGCTGCTGCATGAAGAAAGATCAGACTGGTTGCTGCTTCTCCGACACGAATGCCCGTAACAGCGTCAGCTAGTCCAGAATTGCCTCTTCCCTCTACTCCTACAGCAATCGCGCATTTTCCATTCACCGATTTCAAGTCGAATGGAATTTTTTGAAGATACACCAATCCTGTTTTTAGGCCGGCTAAATCCGTACCTAGCGAAGCTAAAGTCTCGCTTGTATTAAATTTCTCTGAAATATCTATGGGAATGATGAGTTTCTCAGTGAGACTTGGAACAACTATTCCTGATAGTCGTCCCCGGATACCTGGAAGCATCGATTGGATTCGATCGACTAATTTTTCAGTCTGCATGACCTGACCAGACCAAAGAATACTGCTGGATCCTAAAAAATTGATCATCAGGTCCTTGCCAAAGTTGAATTCATTGGTCGCGGACCATGAGGATGTAGCTGCCCCTAAAAGAGTGGTGCGCTTTTTTCTCGACTCATAATTTTCAATGTCGGGAGTGAAGTTCCCAAATACTTGCTGGAAGCCCATCTTGTCGAGAGTAGCCTCGTTTAATTCTGCGTTGCTCTCAGTCCCCTCTCCTTTACTCCAAAACCAATTAAAGATTAGACAATCCTTTGGGATGAGCCGACCCACCTGTTCTGGTGTCATGCCGCCGGGAGTCTGATAAATCCAACCGTCCGGGGCGACCTGTTTTTTTAGACCTACACCGCGAACTGATTCAAGCAGCATGTCGCCCCAAAGCTGTGTTTTGATACCCTTCGAAGCTAGATAGTCGTGAATCTTGCGAACATCTTCTCCAAAGAGTTCGCCGATGTCTACATCTGCACAATGCGGAGATGCTCCTACAGGTAGGAATAATTCATCATGGCCAATGTGGATACTTTTCGGCTTAAGAAGATCGATGTACTCGTCATAGACCTCAAATACCAAAGAGTAGGCCTTCGGATTTGTGGGGCAATAGATGTCTGGCCATTTGTTTTCCGGAATCGCAGCCAGTTCTTTTTGTCGTGTCAAAAGGTAGTAGCTATGAGTAAACGAAGCAATCTCTGGTATAAGTTCTATATGGTGCTTTTCAATCCATCTCACCAAATCTGCGACCTCTTCCTTTTCTAAAAATCCACCATCAGCCGTGTCCTGGTGAGAAGAGTTCTGTTCGATGTCGTGAAAAGGTCTAGGAGGATAATTTCTACAGCTATAGTTTGCGTCCCTTGCGAACTGCACCCATCCATAATTCAGCTCAGGGTGCTTATCGAGGCGCATACTCGCACCCATCTCCATGATTAGGGTATTGAATTTATATAACGCCATGTAGTCGCGCACGAACCGCTTGAAGAAAGCTATATTGTCGCGGCCAGGAAGAAACAAATATATTCCCCGAAAAGGCTTATCGGGCCAATCCCGTATATGGACACCTTTAAAGGAGAGACGGTTATCCTGGCTAATAAGTAGTTGACGAAGAGACTGCATTCCATAAAATGCACCGCGCTCGTCACTGCCAGCCACAAGAATGGTGTTCTCTTCACTGCGGAGAATATAACCTTCTGGGCCAAGGGTATCAATGTTTGCAGACGGCGAGAGATGAGAACAGCATTGCTGTACCAAGGGATTGCTTATTGATCCCATTAGAATGGTGCGCTGTTGACCATTGAGATTTTCCACCCTCTCAATTTTAAGATAAAGACCAAACTGATCACCTATTTCGTTGACGAGAGAACTCGCAAGGAATAGGTCTTCATCTGACGCATTAGACGGAATAACAACACGTGCCTGGCTATCGAGAACAAAATTATTTTGCGAAGCGGAGATTTCTCTTGGCTCTGGAAAGATAAGGAACTGGATTGGGGTGTTTGCAGTATTATCATTGCGACTGAAGTTCATAGCTGGAGCTATCGCCGCTCGCGTACCAAAAGGAACATGAGGAACAATAGCCCGACTCATTGTGGCTCCTCCCGCTGCCTGGATAAACTCACGACGTGTAAGGATGCTCATTAACAAGCCTCTTCAGTGATGACAAAATCACTAATAGCCTTTTGCCATCTTATTTGCTGTTATTGAAAATGAAATCTCAGTTTCCTTATAATGAATCCACCGCAGTGGATTCATCACAAGGAACTGAAATCAGCTACAGGTTGCAGATTTCAAAATACAAACACTCCTTGGAATGTAATCTGCCGTGGCTTCGCAATCTCCAACGAGCTGAAGGTATCGACCTGGCTTGTAAATTGGTTTCCTCCATCCACCGATATGTCTCCGCTGGGTGGCAGAAAATAGGGATGGTTGAAGAGGTTAGAGGCTTGCGCCACAAAGTTGAACTTGACGCGCTCGGTAATGGGAACTGCTTTGATCAGCGAGATATGCGTCACGTATAGACGCTGGCTTTCAAGGCTATTTGGTAACGCATTACCGAAATGACCTTGTTGCGGCACCGCAAAGGCAGCGACGTTGAACCAGTTCGCTTTGCTCTTGCCACCTGGGACGTTATTGGGATCTCCAACCTTATCGGGGAGGCCGCCAAGAGTTCCAGTGTTTGATGGGTCAAGGCTATCAAACGACGGAGAAAACCACTCGCCGGATCCAAGATAGGTCATCACATTCGTCGACCATCCGCCAACAGCCCTCTCCATTACGCCTCCACCGCTCGACAGATAGCGATGACTTTTACCAAATGGCAGGTTCCAAACTGCACTGACAGATGCATAGTGCCTTTGAGTAACTCCATCATTGGACCAGTGACTTAGAACGTCATAAGGGTTCTCCGTATCCAGGTAGTTGAGAAGGCTGCGAGAAAAAGAATAACTTGCATTGAAAGTGAGACTGCTCATCCGACGATTGGCCGCGACTTGTAAGCTGTCATACTTTGCGCCGCCGTCGAAACGAAGAAGTGTTGTGTCAACGAAATTCTGATAGGGCCTTCTGCCCACCGTGAACGACGTTAGACTCGGAGCAGGCAGATTGGTATTCAGGGAGTAATTAAGGCCTGAGCTGCGAGACCCGACATAGGAAGCCCGCAAGCCAGTCTTGTTGATTTCTCGCTCATAAGTAACGCTGAACTGTTGAATTCGCCCATGGCTGATATGTTGCGGATAACCGCTCACGCTCTGGCTTGATACCTGTGCCGAAGAGGTAGTTTGCGGATAAGGGTCTGGAAAGGTCACATACGGTTGGTTGTTACCGCGTAGATTCTGATAGGTTTCACTAAGTGAGAAGGGGCCGGTGGAACCCAGTTGAGGATTGATCGGCAGAAAGCTCCCTAAGTATTTCGCTGAGTCCAGCCGCGACGTATAAATGCCGTACCCTCCACGTATTACTGAGTGATCGGAGAGTTGATACGCTACGCCGACCCGTGGGGCAATATCATCTTTATCGGTGACGGCCCTTACATTAGCTGCTTTTACTGGAATGTTCAGTTTTAGAAATAAAGGGCTGACTTTTGATATTGCCGCAGGATCAACGAGAACCTCATCGGGGGTCGATGGATCCCAGTTATACATAAGATGGTCCGACTCATTCGGTGTTCCGTATATATCCCATCGAACTCCATAATTGATATTGAGACGCGGGGTGAGTTTGAATGAATCTTCAGCATAGAAGCCGTATTCCGTAAGCACCTGCTCCCGAGTACCCAGCGGATCTGTTCGCTGGCTGGTCTGTGGAATGCCTAAGAGAAAATCCGCATATGCATTTCCTGTTGTAGATGCATTGCTTGTTATCGAACCATCAAAGATAAAGGTTCCATAGTCAGGTACAACGCCCTCTGAGTTGGTATAGCGTTCGATGCTTGCGCCAAATTTCATGACATGGCGCCCGACCTGCCAATCGATGGAATCATTAAGGCTGAGGATATGATCGTTGGCCTTCGTACCTCCGGGAACATTGCTCAGAGCAGTTAAGCCGCTAATCGTGATGGAAGGAAATCCCTGTCCGGTCAAACCGCTGGGATTCGATCCTTCGAGGCCCGTCGTCGCAAGCACTTTACTGCCATCGGGAGGAGTTTGGCCGCCTTCCTGTTGTCCGTCCGAAACGTAATCCGTGGAATATCCAAATCTGAAGTTGTTGAGCAGTTGTGGAGTGAAGATATGAGTGTCTCCCGCCGCCCATTGCTGATCGCGTCTCAATCGTGTCCAAATCAAGCTTGGCAGACCGTTGTTGAGCACATACGGTGTCTGGCGCATCAGCCAACGCACAAAGATTGTATTGTTCTTCGTCAGGTTGTGGTCGATACGCCCCATCGGCCAGTCGCCGCGATAAAGGTCGCTATTGAATGGGAAGTGGAACGCGTAGTTGTCTACAGACGTGTTATTGCCAGGAACATTTGGAGCGGGAAGATAGTTATCCTGAAACGCCTTGGCAACAGAGCTGATTCGATTCGCCGGAATGGTGTTGTTGGGGAAGGGCTGTCCTGTCGTTGGGTCAATGATCGTTGTGGCAAAGACACCGTTTCTCCAATCGGTAGTTGGCACGCTGGCACGATATGCGGTGCCAAGCGGAATCCGCTGAGCAAACCACTGTCCATAGAAGAAGGTGTGATCCTTCCAGATGGGGCCACCGACCTCGATATTCCATTCATGCTGGAGGTATGGAGTCTTCTGCGTATCGAAGTACCCTTCTGCATTGAACAGAGAGTCGTAGATTCGATAGCTCGCACTTCCATGAATCGAGTTGGTGCCGCGCTTGGTGATCTGATTGATCTGTACTGGGACCGCGCTCTCAGCCGGAGCATTGAACAAGGTCGCGGATACTTCCGAGAAGAGATTTGCGTTGTTGCTTTGCTCTCCGTTGAGATCATTTGGAATGCCATCGAAGGTCAATGTCTGCTGCGAGCGGGTTTGGCCGTTGGCAACTACAGTTGTTCCATCGCCTCCCTGCACGCCGGACTGCGTCGTCAGCATGGCGTAACTTGTGGGATAGATGGTTACCTGTGGCGACTCGTCATGCTGCTTTGAGCTGTAGGTACCATCCAGTGTTGCTGACTCGGTCGATATGACGGCGGCCCCAGCAGTGACGTTGACCTCCTGGGTGGCCCCTCCAACAGCAAGGTGCGCATCGACACGACGAATCTGTCCACTATCGAGCAGGATGCTACTCGCAACAAACTGCTTGAACCCAGCCGACGTACAGCGAAGCTCGTACGTTCCAGGCTTGAGTTCATCAAATTCGAAATCGCCGGTTGATGTGGACGTTGCCTGCCGTACCACTTGACCTGTGGCCGGCTCCAACAGACGAAGTTCGGCATTCGGAATGACTCCGCCGGACACGTCGGTCACGGTTCCGCGCAAAACAGCATTGACCGTTTGAGCAGATGCAGTTGTGCTCAATGCGAAGGATAGAAAAGCCAGAACGGCGACGGAATGAAAATACCGAATGACTTTGGACAGGTTCAATCGCTGGGAGAAATCACTTCTATGTCGCAGGTGCATGGGGGAACCTCCAGGAATAGCGCTGACGGGTAATGAGAGAAATCCGAATGCGAGTAAGCTTATGTTATCTTTTGTTTCTTGACAAGGAGTTTATTCCATCTTCTTGAAGCGTTTTAGAAATAATTACATCTATTTCGCTTTTTTATTGTTGTCATAGGGTTTAGGAATACTGCTGCACAGCTTCACCCAAGCTGTTAGTCAGAATCAGTCTGGATGGCCCAAATCATGGCAAACAAGGCTGCTATTTCATGGGAAGCATTGCTCGCTGAGTCTCAACCGAGGCGATCGGGAGCTGTTTTAACCATGCGAGGATCAATCAGATACGACACATTCCCAAGGAATAAATAAGCTCGGGAAAATAATACGAGCGTGGAGCAAATGCTCCACGCTCGCACCGCACCGGCTTGACAGCGCTATTTTTTAGAACCGCAAGCGTCCCTGAATGTACAGCCACCGGCCAGAGGAGTTTGGCCAGCCATCACCGGATACTCGCCCGAAATTCGTGTCGTTACGACACAGGTGGAGCAGATTCCTGTGCCGGACTGGGACTTTGCGATTCGGATGATCTGGGCAAGTGATAGATAGAGGATGAATCGTCGGTTCGCACATTGCAGCCCTGATAACTGCTCATTCATTTTTTCTTTTCGTCCGAATCTGAGAAGAGGGAAAGATCGATCGCGTTTGCTATCGCACGATGGCCGGCATCATTGGGATGAAGATGGTCGCCGCTATCATAGGCAGGGAGATAGCGGGTGGGATGAGCGGGATCATGGGTTGCGGCATCCTGATCGATGACAGCATCGCAGCCGCTTTTTTCACTGTGCAAAAACGCATTGACCTGTTCGCGAGCAACTTCTCCAGAAGATGTCCAGTAATTAGCCCCTTCATATGGTGTGAGAGTCGAACAGAAAAATTGGATATCCTTCTGATGAGCCCGAGCGATGAGTTGCTGGATACCCGCAATCAACTGGTCGCCCGTTGGTGCTGGACGGGTCGACCCTAAATCGTTGATCGGGTCGTCGGAGAAGATCACCCAATGAACATCGGGTTGCGAAAGCACATCTCTATCAAAACGAGACAACGCACTCGGGCCAGCACCGTTGACCAGTAACCGGTTTCCGCTGATCCCTTTGTTGAGCACCGAGATATGCGATCCCTCATCTGCCAGCCTCGCAGCCAGGACCGAGGGCCAGTCGCGGCTTGTATCGGGCGTACTTTTCACTCCTGCCGTGATTGAAGCACCAAGCGTCACCACAGTGCCGTGAGCCTCTTGCATTGAAGTGGAATTTGAAGAGAACAAACCGATCTGGACTCTTCCCAATCTCTTCGCCGTAACCGCAGGGGTACCCGTCACAGGCCCAAAGCTCTCGTCGTCAATACTAGTTCCCTGTCGCTTGAGCAAATAGCTTGTGCCTGCCACGGCGTGAAATGCGATCACCGAATCAGTGGTACCGTTCACAACCTTTGCCATTGCTGCTCCTGAAACAACGTCGACGGCCTCACCAGGCCAGGGGTTACGAACCCGAAGAGGTCCCGTCGTACCGGCTTCGATGACGGCAGTTGTGACGCTCCCTTCTCTCACTTGAACATCGACACGAGTCCTCCCGCGAACATTGACACTTCCATCGATGTTCCACCCCTGCGGCACAGCAGGCGCCAGTCGAATCAATCCGTCGTAGTCCTGCACCAGAGCTTCCTGCAACGCATCCGCCGCGACACCAGTCTGCTCCACGTAAAACTCGCCATACTCCTTGTCCCAATTGGCAAAGCCGTTGATGGAGTGTTGCGTACTCTCCGTTATTTTAAGCAGCATGGACCGCACCTCACTGCCCAAGTCCAGCCGCGCCGCCTGCACCGGATCGTAGCTCCAATCGGCGGTGGCCACAGATGGCCGATGCGCATAAGTGCGCTTCGCCAGTTCAAACATTGGAGAGCTCTCGCCGATCAAATCGTAAGGCCAGACCGGCTCGAGCCCTATATTTTCAACGTTATGAATCGCTGCGGACGGAACATAGGACTCCGCGATAACATCATGCCCATCGGCGTCCGCCGAGACAGGCAGCAGCGTGCGCGCCCCTTGCTCTGGAATGCGCGGAAACGGTGGCAGCTTCGGTAGCGCACTCTCAAGCTGGCGCACGAGATCCGTATCTCGATGAAGCAACGTGGCAGCCTGAATCATGACCGGATAGAGAGCCTTCTCGGCAGAGAGATCGGTCGTCGGGTCGATCACATCCCACTGCGTCTCATGCGCGTTCGACGGACTGGTATGCAACAAGCCATCGGCTCCGACCTTCTGGTACGCAAGCAGAAAGCGCGTCGATGCGAGCATAACGGGATAATTTTCGGCCAGGAAACGGAGGTCGCCCGTCACCAGATACTGCTGCCAGATCCTAAGCGAAACCTCGGCACCGGTAGAGAGTGTCCGCGCGTTGTAGTACGGTTTGAAACCAGCGTCGCAGTTATAACCGATCGTAGCCGGCTTCCAATTCCCCTCATACTCTATGCCGCGACCGTTGAAGCGCATCGTCTCCGGCACACAGATGCCTGGACTTCCCTTCATCCGGGTTCGAGTCCAGCTTTCAATCGCTGGAAGATTTTCTCGATAGAGATTGAAGTATGGCGCGTTCAAGCCTTCCACACCTGCGCCCAGATTCGCCGCCACCATCATCCGCAGGTTCCAGTGCCAGAAGGCCGATGGCGCCCAGCGATGCGCATCGCGCGCCGAAGACAACATATCGGCAACACCTGCCTGCGATCCTGGATACTCCGTCCCTTTCTCCGCCGCAGCGGCGAAAAGATAGATGGCGCGCAAATTTTCCATGTACTCGCCAGTGCCATCCGCAGACTCGATCTTCATAGGCGCGGCCCGATGCCAGTAATCGTGCCACCAGATGCGATGCGCTTCAGGAGACGCATCCGTGAGCGCGTGAACCGCCGTCGCATACGCATCCTGCTGCCCGTTGAAGTGAGGTGATCCGACAAGAATGCGGTAATGACCATCGGCAAAAGGCTTGAAGGAGACAGCCACAGTGCGCGCATCGACAACCGAAGCCGAGACATCTCTTCCCTGTGCAGTAATTGCAGATAAAGAACCGAAGCGCCGTCCTGAAGACTCAGGCTGTTGGTTATCGATCCACGCCTCCCGCAGCAATCCCACTTTTTTCTTGGCGATTGCGTGCGGTACGCGCGGCTCCCAGAGCATCAGCTTTGCTGTCTGCTGCACCTCAGCATTCGCGCCGGTCACATCAATGACCAGCGTGTCCGTGCCGGGCTGTACATAGACCGTTGCGTGCAGCCCACCGCCTTGCTCCTTTATCTCGCCGTTGTAGAGATCCAGTCGTCCTGAAAAATCTTCAGCCTGCGTCATCGCCGTAAGCCCCGGAACGAGAACCTGCCCCGGAGAAAGTCGATCTGGCAGCGTATCGGCACGGTTCAACTGCGCCGTCAGTCCATCCGCAGCCCACACCGCTGCTCCCAACCGTCCGTTGCCGAGTGGCAGAGCTTCGCTGGCATCTTTATTCGCTTGCCCCAGCACGATATCCGAACGGCCAATCACACCCGCTACGTCAACATGAAATCCCCCTGCGTGCCATGCTGTCGTCTGATTGGAGCGCGTGTCTCCAGTTGATGGTTGTTGCGCAAAGCCACCATGGCACAGCGAGAGAGACAGAATCGAGGCAACAAGATATTTCACACAAACCTCCAGTAGAGCAGAATCATTTTCTCCAGATTTTTACAACGCTGCTGCACTCGCGCCTCCTGCAATCGGCGACATGGAAGGCGGCGCATCCTCCGGCGTGCTTCCCCATTGCTTGTTGGGCTTATCTCCCATTTCAAGCACCAGCGTGCCGCCATTCGCAATCGCTGCATGAGCAAACCACGGGTTGTTGAGGCTCTTTCCATTCAACTGCGCGGACTGAATGTACTTGTTCTGCGCCGAGACATGGTTTGCGATGATCGTGAACTCTTTTCCATTCGCCATGCGAATCGAGCTCTTCGCGAAGATGGGGCTGCCGATCTCGTAGACCGGACTGCCGGGACAGACGGGATAGAATCCCATCGCGCTCAGCACATACCACGACGAGGTCTCGCCCCCATCATCGTCTCCGGGAATCCCAAGCGGACCATCTCCATACCAGACGTTCATCAACTGGCGCACGCGCCGCTGCGTCTTCCATGGCTGCCCGGAGAAATCGTAGAGATACGGAATGTGATAGCCAGGCTCGTTGCCCTGCGCATAAAGCCCCACCAGACCAGTCGAGTCAGGAAATTGATTTAAATATTGATACTTCGACGTTCCATATTGTTCGACGAAGAGTTGATCCAGCTTGGCGTTGAAGCTGTCTCGTCCTCCCATCAACTGAACCAGGCCGGCAACATCGTGCTGCACATGGAACGTATAGGTCCACGCATTCATCTCGGTGAAGTAGTCTCTCCCACCTTGCCCACCTCCCAGCTTTGGATCGAAGGGCGTTACCCACTGCCCGTCCGCGCTCTTCGGAGCCATGAAGCCTATCTTCGAATCGAACACATTTCGATAGTTGTGAGCCAGCTTCATGAAGTAGGCATAGTCGTCCTGCTTCCCAAGAATCTTTGCGATCTGGGCCGTGCACCAGTCGTCGTAACTTGTCTCAAGCGTCACCGAGACCGCCTGACGCCGCTCTCCCGTAACCTCGGGAACAGCCTCAGTCTGTCCCGCAGCGAGCGCCGGGAAAAATCCCTTATCAAAGTACACATGGTCCAGGCTCGTCAACGGACCACGCTTCCATGGCAGCATCGTCGCCTGCGTCTCGTTCTTGCGAATCCCCTGATAGGCCTCTTGAAGATCGAAGTCGCGATAGCCTTTTTGATATGCATCGAGAATGTAAGCAGCCGCATGATGCCCGATCATTACCGCCTGCTCACCCGCCACCGAAGGAAAAGATGGCAGCCAGCCGCTCTGCTCATACATCCGCAGATAAGAGCGGATCATGTCTTCCTGCCGAGGAGCTTCGAGCAACAATTGCAAAGGATGCAGAGAACGGTACGTGTCCCACAGACCATCGTCTACATAAAAATCATGGCCATTCGTCTCGTGAACTTTATGATCGTAGCCGCTGAAATACCTGCCGTCCTCTGTGATGTCCGTCATGCGGCCCAGGGACCGATACAACGCCGTATAGAAGATCGTGCGCTGGCTCTCACTGCCTCCATCGATCTCGACCGCTCCAAGCTGCTTGTTCCATAACTGCTTTGTCTGCTCCTTCACCTGCTCAAAGCTTCGCCTGGCGATCTGCTCCTTCAGATTTTTCTGCGCCTGTTCCGTGCTGATGTACGAAAGCCCAACACGAACCTCGATCTGATCTCCACCTGGTTCCTCGGCAACGAACCCAATATGATCTCCTGACACGCTCTGGCTTTGAAACAAGGAATCCTTCTGCCATGTCTCAACATGGCTGAAGGGCTTAGAAAACTCGGCATAAAAATACTTTCTGGTCTCGCCATCTTTCTCCGAAAGCTGCGCGACGGTTCCACCCACTCGCTCGCTGCCCTCAACCGCCGAGTCGCCGACAACTTTTAGCTCCGCCCCGTCCTCCATACTCAAAACCACATGAGCCGTAGAGCCAGCAGGCAACGCGAACCGGTAATAGGCTGCCGCCTGACTTGCTGTAGCCTCTGCCTTGATACCCCAACTCTGCAGATCAGCCTCGTAATAGTACGGTGTAGTTGTTTCGAAATCGTGATCGAACGTAGAGGCGTAATCCCTGGGTTGCGTGCTCACCTTTCCAGTCGAGATCATCAACATGGCCGGGCCAGCCGGAAACCCATAGATCTTGTCCGCAAGATAGCGGTCATTGATTCCCGGCGTCGTAATCGGCGCAAGGCGAGCCATTCCATGAGGCGTCTGCACGTAGGGAATAGTCGCTGTCAACAGTTGGCCGATGCCGCCAATGTTTGGCGAGACATCATCTACCGGCTCCACATGCTTCACTGCAGGGCTGGCAACAGCGCTCCCTGAAATGCACAGCAGCAATGCTGCAAATAATACTGTTCTGCACGTTCCATTCTGTACTGGCATAGCTCTCCGTTCTTATGTCTTCACGTCGCGCATTCAGAGTGCCTTATGGCTTCAATAGAAATCGCGTGGTCAACGCAGCCTCCGACGACCCTCCAACCCACACAGTGTAGTAGCCCGGTTCCACAGCCCAGCGATTCTCCACATTCCAGACTGCAAGTTGACTTTGCCGCAGATGCAGCGTCACCGTCTTACTCTCATGCGGCTTCAATTGAACTCTAATGAAACCCTCCAGCGACCGCCCAGGAGTCTCCACACTGCCGACTTCTTGACGCACATAGAGCTGAGGAACTTCAGTCCCCTCTCGCTCGCCTGTATTCGTCACCTGAAACGAAACAACGATATCCGCCTTACTTCCCGCAGCAGGCGTCTGAATGTTTATATCTCCATAGCTGAAACTCGTATAGCTCAAACCGAAGCCAAAAAGAAACAGCGGCTTGCCATCATCGTCGACATACTTATGGACGCGCGATGGATCGGAGTTATAGAAATCCGGCAACTGTCCCACGCTGCGAGGAAAGGTAATCGTAAGCCTGCCTGAAGGATTGTTATCGCCAAAGAGCGTCTCGGCGATAGCTCTGCCGCCAAACTCTCCCGGATACCACGCCTCAAGAATCGCGCCGACATGCTCCTTCGCCCAGCCGATCGTAAGCGGACGCCCATTCTCCAGCACCAGAACGACCGGTTTGCCGGTCTGTACCACGGCTTCAAGCAATTGCTCCTGCTGCCCCGGCAGGCCAAGCTCGGAGCGGTCGAACCCTTCACCCGAGATGCCTTGATGCTCTCCGAGCCCAAGGATCACAACGTCCGCAGCTTCTGCCTTCGCTACCGCCGCACTGATGTCGTTGCCCTCATCAAAATCGACCGTTGCCTGTGGTACAGCGCTTTTCACGCCCTGCAGAAGGCTGATCCGTTCTCCATTTTCTTCCTTCTCATAGTCGCCGTACCGCGCCACATCCGCGTTCGGACCAATGATTGCAATGCGATGAACCGACTTCGACAGAGGTAGCAGATGGTTCTCGTTCTTAAGCAGCGTCATCGACTCGCGTGCCGACCTCAGCGAGATATCGAGATGCGCCTGCGAACGATACTCCCTCTGGTTGAGCGACGGATCGACAAAGGGATGATCGAAAAGGCCCAGCGAAAACTTCAGGCGAAGTACAGCAGACACTGCTCGATCCAGGTCCGCCTCGGGCAGCGTGCCTTCCTTCAGGCAATCCAGCAGCGCATTCTGGAACACAGGATGGTCGAAGTCATAGAACTGCATATCGACTCCCGACCGGATCGCAAGGCAAACCGCATCCTTTGGCGTGGCCGCAACATGATGCACCGTGTACAAACGTTCAATCGCACCAAGGTCTGAAAGCACCATTCCTTGAAAGCCCCATTCGCCACGGAGCACCGTCTTCAGCAGGAATGGATCAGCCGTAATGGGAATGCCATCGATCTCGTGATACGCCGCCATCGTCGCCATGGCGTGGCCTTCGCGAAACGCCGGTTCAAACGGCTTTAGCATCACGCTGCGTAGTTCGCGCTCGCCAATATGCACCGGTGAAGTATTCGTTCCACCCTCAGGCGAACCATGCCCGGCAAAGTGTTTCGGCTCTGCAACCACGGTATGGTCCGTATTCAGGCTCGCACCCTGTGCTCCGCGCACATAGCCAAGCCCCATCTGGCCGGTGAGGTATGGGTCTTCGCCAAAATCTTCTTCGACACGGCCCCAGCGCGGCTCCCGCGCAAGGTCCAGCACCGGAGCCAGAATCATACCCACTCCCGTTGCACGCGCCTCCGCCGCAATCGCAGCGCCAGTCTGCTGCGCCAGGCCAGGATCAAACGTCGCGGCAAGGTTGATCGGCGCAGGAAAGACCGTGCCCGTATCAAAGCCATGCAACCCTTCTTCGATGAACAGCGCTGGAATTCCGAGCCGGCTATGCGCGATCACCCATCGTTGAATCGTGTTCGACTGCTCCGGCGTCGGGTTCAGATCGTGTATGCCGCCCACTCCAAGATTGCCCCACAGCGCCTCCGCCTTCTCCGGCAAAAATATCGCGTCTTTTGCGGCGTGGGTCTCGTCGGTATGTCTGCTCATCAAAGCCGGTGCACCCGCATAGAGATCGAGTTGCCGAACCTTCTCCTCCGGAGTCATGCGGTGCATCAGGTCGCGGATGCGCGCCTCGATCGGCGTGTTTGATTGCTTGTACACGGGAATGCGATCAGACTCTGCGCTAACAGTCCCGTAATGCGACAGCATCAGAAAAATCAGTACACCACAACTCGCAATCCTCAATCTGCCTCCACTTCGTTCCGCACCATCCTACCGTTCATCCATCTACAAAACAATATCGCAGCAGATGAAATGATCGCGCCTGGGATCATAGGCAATCCTCGGATGGATCCTATCGAACTTAAGTTGAAACACTTGCATGGAACCTTGGCAATTATCGATTACGCGACGCGAACTTCACGAACATCGCTGGACGAAAAATCTCTTCCCATCAACAGTCGCAGCTCAAGCCGAGCGCCCTGTCGCACGTTGTAAACCAGTGTGGGCCTGAAGCAGACGATACAACTTCCGCCCTTCTTCCTCACGCTCGGATAGAGTATTCCGTTCGACTGTTGCGCCAATAGAACTACAGCAAGCTGCTGAGAGTCCGCATAACAGTCCGGGATCGGGCCAGCCTTCAAAAACCTTTTGTACTGAGGCTTGTGCGCTCGAAGGTCTTGCATCCGCGTTGTGAAGTCAGCAAGATAATCATCGAATGTAGAAACTTCTTCTTCCTGCCAATCGACCTCCTCGAGCTGCCTAAGCTTGTGGAAGACAACCTCGGCGATGGAAGTTTCTCTTTCTACCCCGCAATACCATGCGCCACGTTCGCTGTTGTTGAAACGCCCACCGCCCGGCCCGGCATGGGTAAACGCAGCATTGACGATATGAGCGTAGCTGACGCCGTACACCAACTCGTGGACACTGATGCCAGGCAGCAATCCCTCTTCGCCGAGTAGACGTTCATTCGTCGCGCCATCCAGTTCGATCAGATCGCCAAGAACGGCATCCTCTTCCGTGAGCCGCGATAACACGGTGCCGCTCTCGCTGTACCTCGACGGAATAAGGCGGTGCGTATTAGCAAGCTCGAGATCGGCGGCGGCCGGAATCATTGCCCACCACGGCGTGCGTCGAGCAGTTGGCGCACATGCAGCATCCCCGGCTGACCGCGTTGAATGATGTAGGCCAAAGGCGTCATCCCTCGAAACATCGAGTTGCTGTTCGGCAGCTTCATCCACGCATCCGCCAGCGACTTGCTATACAGAATATTCAAAGCCTTGAATATTCCCAGCAGAAGAGAGATACGCGTCAGAACATCCTGATCCAGCGTTCGATGCTTCGGTTCTTTCTTCAACCCGTAGTAAGAACCGGAGGAGAGCCCGCCCAGCAGTTGCCGCGCATCTGAATCTTTGATCTCCCACTTCTCCATGATTCGCAGAAAACCCTTGATCGCAGAAGGACTGAGACGTTCACGCGTGGGAGGACTGGAGAGGTCCCGGGAGACATCGAAGGCGTATCCGGCGATATGAGGAATGACAAGCGCTGCCGCCATAAGACCCTCCAATATTGAATACTTATTTCATCATATTTGATGATAGAAAGCAACGCCTATGTCTGACGGGCAAGCACCAGCGTAATGTCGTCGGGCTGCTCCTCAGCCCCGATCCACGCGTCCAGCGCCTGCATCACCTTCGTCGAAATCACATGCAGCGGCTCATCGCGATAGCGCCTGACCACGTCCATCAAACGCTCTTCTCCAAACTCGCCAAAGTCGTTCTCCGGCTCGGTTACACCATCCGAATAGGCCACCATGATGTCGCCCGGACGCATCTGGAAGCGGTCCTCCTCATAGTGCATCCCGTCCATCAAGCCGACAACGGTGCCTCCCTGATCCAGCCTGCGAATGGCCCCATCGCGGCCCAGCACCAGCGGCGGCAACTGCCCCGCGTTCGAGTACGTCAGCATGGCCGAAGCCGCGTCATAGTGCGCGAGGAACAACGTTGCATACTTCTCCGGCTGCGTACTCCGATAGAGGTGCCGGTTCAGCAGCGAAAGAATGCGCCCCGGCGACTCGAACAGCTCGTCGCAGTCCCCTCCACGTTCTTCGCGGCTCGCCATCAAACCCGCCCAACTCGTCTCGCTGTAGATCAATTCCTCACTCGCAAACCGATAAGCCCGTACAGCCGAGTGCAGGGTCGCCATTAACAGCGCCGCCGAAATTCCCTTCCCGCTGATATCTCCAATCGCGATGCCCACTCCCGTCTCTCGTCGCGAAGGCACACCTTCATTCGCCTCTTGATGGAAGACGAGAAAGTCATAATAGTCGCCGCTCACCGACCGCGCCGGACGGCAGACCCCGTGCAATTCCAGGCTCGCCAGATTCGAAATATGATGCGGAAACAGGTTCGCCTGAACCTCCTGCGCGATAGAGATCTCGTTCTGTAGCCGCTCTTTCTCCTTCTGCTCCTGCAGCAGCCGTTGCAGCGATCCCGTCATCGTATTGAACGATCGGCTCAGCTCTGCAAGCTGGTCGCTCCGGTTCACCCCAATCCGGTGACTCAGCTCTCCGCGGTCGACCGCATGGGTGGCCTCATATAGATCGGCAACTGACGCGGTAATCGTCCTGCTCAGGCGAATCGCCATATAGAGCGCCAACAACTCGATCAGCGCAAATACGATACACAGCACAATCAGCCCATCACGAATCCCAGTTGTGATCACACCGCCCAGCGATGCGCCAAAGAGCCGCTTGTACAGCAGCGTAGGCCGCGAATCCACCTCAATCAGAATGCTGTCGCGATCACCCGAGCCCCAATCCGTGATCGACGTCGTCGATAAAAACCGCACTCGGATGTCCAACGCGTTCACTGCGGGCGGCTCGTTGCCTCCCGCGATCCCGTCAGTGTTCTTCAAGCCGCGTCGCGAAGGCATCACCAGGGCAGAAGCAGGCCTCTTTTCGGCAGCTTCCTCGACCCGTCTTTCCTCGGCAAGGTTACCCAGACTCTCCGGAAATAACATGGCCCGCCCCAATCCGTCCGCGATCAGATTCATCAATCCCTTGTCTACCGGCATACTGCTCACCAGGCTGAACATCCGGCCATCTCCAAGGCGCCGCTGATGAACCACAACCAGGTATAGGTCTCCGCCATCCAATACCAGGTTTTGAAAATCTCTACCTTTCAGCTCCGATGCCCACGGCGGTAGCCCCAGCGGGGTCTTCTCGCTGATCTGGTCTAACGCAATCGGCGCTCCGTTGATGTACGCCTTGGTCGAAGGATGCAGCCGTATCTTCGACTCATCCAGCCGGTTGACCGCGCTGTCCTGCTCCTCCATCTCCTGTGCCGAAGGCTTCCCACCCAGCACCTGCGCGATCACGTCGGCGCGATGCGCATTGGCTCCATCCATCTGGCTCAACTCGGCCTGCAGCCGCGAATCCACCAGGTGAATCGCAAACTGCCCAGCCGCGATGTAGGACGAGATCAGCACCAGCGTCACCACCAGCACTACGGGAGCCAGCCCGATCAGCAGATAGGTCAGCACCAGCTTATTGCGTAGGCTCCACAGCATACGACGCCGCACTATCTGCCATATCAGCGGAACCGCCACTGCCACCAGCGCGACTCCAACAAAGATCTCCGTCACACCGAAGAATATTCCCCATCCGCCGGGCAGCAGATGCAATACCAGCAGCACGCAGAACCAGAGCGCCAGCCAGAAAGCGGCTCCCGCCAATCCCGTCGGCGGCTTCCTCGCCCATCCCTTCACCCGAGATCTCAAAGCATCCTGCATCACTGCTTTTCTCCTCGTGCCTCTTGCCGGGCCTGCCGCAGCGCATACCGGGTTGCCGAAAAATGCGCTCCAGCCAGCAGCAACAGCCCCGACAGAAATGCCCACATCATCAGCCCGACAGAAATATAAAACGGCCCGTACACCGACTGAAAATCCAGCCACGGCAGAGCCCGCATATAAAGATACTTCGCGCCCTCCCAAAGCAGTCCAGTCACAATCGCAGTCGGCAGCACAGCCCGCGCCGGAATCTTTCGGTTCGGCAGCATCCAATAGATCAGAAAGAACAGAAGAATGCTTGCAATCCCGGCGCAAATCTTCATAAAACTGAACGCAAAAAAGTTGAACGCCATATTCTGCGTATGTCCAAAGAAGATCCACGTCAGCACCGTATTCTGCGCCGCGGTAAACGCGACCGACAACATCGCCAGAACGCCTGCGCCCAATGCCAGCCCGGCCGACACCGCCTGATTGCGCAGATAGCTGCGATTCTGCTTCACCCCCCAGACATTGTTCAGCGCCACCTCCAGCGGCAAAAACACCCCTGTCGATGTAATCAGCAGCATCACCAGAGAAAACAGCTCCGTCTTTTTATGCGGGTGCGCCAATAGTTGCATATTGCGCATCACAAAGTCCTGTCCGGTCGGCAGAAAGCTTCTCATCATCGCGCCCACCACCGTCTCCATCGACCGCGAGTGAAAGACCACGCGAGACACGGTCAGCAACAACACAATAAACGGAAACAACGACAAAATTGCATTGGCCGCTACGCTGAACGCATAAGTATGCACCTCGGTCTGCGTCAGGTAGCGAAACAGAGCAACGATCTGGGGCCAGAAACCGCTCTTGGCCACGACCGGCCGCACCTCTTCAATCGGCTTCGGCGGCAGATCCTGCTTTGCCTGCCCGGTCTCGGCAGGCAGTTCAGGCGAAACGGTCTTATCGGGTACGCTAGGGGCCATAGCAAGTTGCAACAGCGGAAAAATCCGCTATAGCTGCATTCGATGCTAGCAGAGCGCCACAGAGGCTTTCCTTTCTTCTTTTAGCCCGCGAATCCTTCCCAGCGCCCACCGCGCACTTTCAGCCAGCACCTCGTCCTCGCCCGCGCTCCATGCCTCCAGTTGCGGCACAAACCGCGCCTCTCCGCTGTTGCCCATGGCAATCGCCACATTCCTGTGCAACCGCTTCTTCCGCGTCCGCTCCAAAGGAGACCCCTTGAACCACCGCCGAAACTCCGCCGCATCCATTCCCGCCAGCCACTCCAGCGCCGGATTCACCATCTCCCTCCGCGTCAGCATCCCCTCCCGTGCCGACACAGGAGCCTTCCTGTTCCACGGGCAGACATCCTGGCAGATATCGCACCCAAAGACCTGCCGTCCCATCGCCTCGCGAAGCTCCTCCGCGATCGCCCCCTTCTTCTCAATCGTCAGATACGCAATACATCGCGAAGCGTCCATCTCCCGCGGCCTCAGCAGCGCATCCGTAGGGCAGGCATCGATACATCGCGTACAACTCCCGCACCGGTCCGCTGCAATCTGCAACTCTTCGCCGTCCCCCACCTCCAGCGAAGTCACAATCACTCCCAGCAGCAACCACGAACCCAACCCCTGATTCAGCACGCACGCATTCTTGCCGATCCATCCCACCCCGGCCTTTGCCGCTGCCGCCCTCTCCACCAGAGGCCCGGTATCGACATAGCACTTCGTCTCGCACGCATATCTCTCATGCAAAGCCGCCTCCACCCGCCGCAACCTGATCAGCATCTCATCGTGATAATCCGAAGGAACCAGCGCTCCAGCATCCTCGTCCATGCGCCCACTCCACGCATAACGGGCAATCCATCCCGTTCCCTCTTCCGCAGGCATAATCGAAAGCGGCCCGTCTCCGTTGTAGTTCACCGCGCAGACCACAACCGACCTGGCCCACGGCATCGCCACCTCGACCCCACTGCGCAGCAACACCCCTTGTTCATTCCTGCGCTTCAGATACTCCATCTCTCCCGCGCGGCCCGCCTCCACCCACCCTTCGAACCGCTCGGCATCGACCCGGCCCACCTCGCTCTCCGCCCCGTAGACAGGCGCAACCCCAGCCGTATCAAAGCCAGCCTCGACTGCCCGCAGCCGAATCCACTCCCGCCACTCTCCCGTCCACAAACCCGCCACACCGCACCCCGCAAGTCGCCTATCATTACAGTCTTGCAAAGCACGGCAAAGCAAGCATCCCCGATGAGATCAGCTCGGAAATCATTTCAAAGCAACGCCAAAAATTTCGCCTACGCCTTGCCTAGAAATGAGGCTGCCTCACGCACGCCGACGCGCACACACTCTCCCTGATACACCAGCACAATCGCATCTGCCTCGACGCGCACATCCTCGATCTCCCGCCACTCACGAGGGACCTCGGCGACAAACATCAGCCACGGAGCCCGCAACGTCTCATGCGCTCCGATCCTGCGCGAGGTAGCTCTCCCAAATAGAGGGCCGCGCGCGTCCACCGCCTCGTTGCCCAACGGAAGCGGCGTCGTGCCGAACTCCATGCCGCGCGCCTGTACTCGTCCCCGCCACGGCGCAGCATGGCGCGTATCGTTCTCCTCCCACAGCGCCACCCAGGGAAAGTCCTCGACGCGAAAGACATAGCCAACGGCCAATCCAATCTCAGCCTGGCAGACCGCAACAAAGCCATGCTCTCGCCCCGCGGCCTGCTGCGTCGCTGCGACAAAGCCCGCGCCCCGTCGCCCAAAAAGTTCGCGCAGATCGACGCGTTCGCCGTTGGCGCCCGGCGCATAGGGCCACGTAAACGAGGCATCGCGCGCCAGCAGATTGCACTCGTCATAATCTTGCGGCAAAGTCACACCCTGTTGCACCGATGCGGTTGCGCGTCCGCCGCTCCCGAACAGAGGAGCGCCGAACGTTGAATGTTGCACCCAATGCAAAGCGCGTTCCGCAGCGCGAAGGTTCGTGACATGTTCCTCGATGCGCAACACGCTCTCGCCTTCTGCCAATACAAACCGGCGGTCCACGCGCAATCCTGCCACGGGCAGCTCCACGCTGCCGTCCGCCTCGTTCTCCTGCTCTTTGGTGAAGGACCAAATCGCCGTCGGGGCCTCGCCATGCAGCGACACGCCCTTCGCCGCATCTTCGGCGCTCGCCGCTCCAAATCCATCCAGGCAGAGCACATGCCCCGTATACGACGCCAGATAGCTTCCAGCCTCTTCATCCTGAAACTCGTCCGCAATGGCCGCATGAGCTGGAGTCCCCGGATCAGCCGTCTTCCACGGAGCCTCCCATAGCGCATTCTGCTGCGTCGGTCCATGCTCCCCGGCAAAACCCCAGTGGGCGAGATGGCCGCCGCCCGGCAGCAAGGTTAACTCCACCAGGCCATTCGTTAGCGTTACTACCGCGCGCTCATTCCAATTCAATGGCGCAACCCTTTGAAATCTATCTTTCTCATTCATCGATCGAACAGTCCCAAATCACTCTCCAAATTCCTCAACAGCCATAGGAACCAGTATTTCAATACCTGCCGGCAACCTGGCATCTGCCGCGAAGGAAGCCCGTCGCTCAACAGAGCCTGAAGTACCTTTCTTCGACTGCGAGTCCATTCGGATCGTCACCATCTCAAAATGTCTTCAGCTTCATCACAACACCCTCACCGCATACTGGCAACCCGTCCGCTCAATCTCTACCCGCAATCGACAGCGTCCAATCCCACATCCGGGGCCACGAAGAGAGCGTTTTTGTCTCGGAGAAGGGCTCCATTGTCTGCCCACCCGATACATCGGCAGGCAAGGATAGAGAACAAGCCCGGGCTCTCCTATCCCTCAAAGGGGGGATAACAGTTACCCCTGAAAGCAAGGATGCTATTGAATATCTGTGGGCCCTTGCTCTCATAGCGGTATACATCCGCTTCGGAATTACCTTAGAGTTCATACTGAGATGAATAGCCTTAATCTTCATCCGTAATTTATTTAATAGATAGCTTGATAGCCGATCAGATCCATTACCTTCAGCATGGCTCATTCTCACTTTGTCTTGACTAAAAGCGATGAAATCTGCGCAGCCTTAACCGGTCGCTTGCCGAACCAAGCCGCTACTCCCTTGCAATCGTTGTATGCGGTTTGACAGGGTCTCGAACCCAACACCAGCGAGCAACAACATTATCTTTTCGATTCAGGAGTTCGTTCATGCGTTTAGGTAGGCTGTGTGCAACATGGTTGGCGCTCATTGCCATGTCTGGAGTTGGGTTCGCGCAGACCGGCAGTGTCACCGGTCAGGTCTTCGATCCAGCCGGAGCGCTCGTACCGAACGCGACGGTGACAGCGACATCCAGCTCGATAGGACTTACACGCGCCACCACGACGACCTCGGCGGGCCTCTACAACTTCGCGGCCCTGCCGCCGTCGGTCTACACCGTCTCTGTTACCGCCTCCGGCTTCCAGCCTCTCACACGCAGAAACGTCATCCTTAATATTGCCGCAACGCTTCCTCTCAACTTCACCCTGTCAGTCGCGGGCGCGGTCACCTCAGTAGACGTGCAGGACGCCACCTCTGCTCCCGTCGAGACCGACAGCTTCCAGCTCTCCACCGTCGTCGATGCAAAGCAGATCAATAATCTGCCTCTCATTCTGCGCGACCCCTACCAGTTAGTTCTCCTGTCGCCCGGCGTCGTCACCGCCACAAATAACGTAGGCGGCTTCTCCGTCAACGGCCAGCGCGACCGCAACAACAACTTCATGCTCGACGGCGCCGACAACAATGACACCTCCGTCCCCGGCGGCCAGGGAGGCATCACCGCTGCGAACCCTGACTCCACGCAGGAGTTCCGCGTCATCACCAACAACTTCGACGCCGAGTTCGGACGCAACACCGGAGGCATCATCGATGTCATCACCCGTGGCGGCAGCAACGCATTTCACGGCAGCGTCTACGAGTTCGGCCGCTACAACGCCCTCGGCGCACGCGACTTCTTCAACAAAAAAGAGAATGGCCCGCAAGACCCCTACGTCCGCAATGACTTCGGAGCCTCCATCGGCGGCCCCATCTGGAAAGACCGCACTTTCTTCTTCCTCAACGGCGAAGTCCAGCGCTTCCGCACCACCCGCACCGCTCTTCAAACGACACCGACTGCCGCCTTCCGAACCGGAAAGTTCACCTATACCGATCCCATCGGCGGTAGCCAGACACCGGTCGATCTCACCGCCGACCCGGCCATCAACTTCGACAACATCTCCGGCCTGGGACAAGACCCGCTCATCGCGAAGATCCTCAACCTCGCGCCCGTCGGGCAGGCCGACAACGGCGACGGCGTCAGCACCACCTACTTCTTCCCTTCACCCGACAACCTGAACTCCTACAACCTCACCGGGCGCTTCGACCAGAAGCTGACCAGCAAGCATCAGTTGACCGTACGCTACATCTACGGTCACTCCGCTGAAAGCGACCCGCTCCACAACGAAGTCCTGCCCGGCTACGGCAACTTCAGCAACATCACCACCGCCCATAACGGCGTCGTCTCCATCGCCTCTTCGCTCTCCGCTCACGCCACCAATCTCGCCCGCGGCGGCTACAACCAGAACAACACCGGCAACTTCTGCAACCACAAGGCCATCGACGCTCTCACCGGCACTGACACCTTCGGCAATGGCCGCGATATCAATATCCCCTACTTCTTCACCTTCGGCTGTGCCGCCCTCGGTGACAGCAACGCCCAGGCGCGGCTTAGCTCGACCATCCTCTTCGCCGATACCTTCACCTATACCCGCGGCGCGCATTCCCTAAAATTCGGCGGCGAGTACCGCAGCGTCAAGGACAACAACTTCGACAACTTCAACTCGCGCAATCTTCTTATGTTGGATAACTTCACCATCTTCGGCTATCCCTCCTACAGCTTTTACGGCGACCACAGCTCTCCCAGCGTCATTGGCTTCGAAGACCTTATCTGGGGCGCGCAAGGAGCCGTCGCCAACTCCTCGGAAAACCAGTTCTTCACCCGCGCCGGTGTCCGCCGCGCCAACGACGTCTCCCGCTTCCGCCAGCATGAGGGCGCCGTCTTCGCGCAGGACACCTGGAAGGTCAACTCAAAGTTTACCGCCATCCTCGGCCTCCGCTACGCCTTCAACGGTGTGCCTTACGAGAAGGACGGCGACCTCGCCAACTTCTACGGCGATGCCTCCGCTCCCGTTCCCCCCGCCGGCTACTTCACCTTCACCTCCGTCGGTCCCGGAACCGGACGCAAACTTTACGCCAACAGTTGGGGGCTGATCGAGCCTCGCGTCGGCTTCGCCTATGACCTCAACGGTGACGGCAAGACCGCCATTCGCGGCGGCTTCGGCATCTTCCACGACCGTGTCTTCGACAATCTCTTCGGCAGCGCGAAATCGAATCCCCCCTATCAGGCGCAGGTCAACGACTACGCCTTTGACGGCACCCCCGACACGCCGACCGTATCGAACTTTCCCTTCCCCGGCGAACTGACCCCCTCCCCAAACATCGTCAACGGTCAATTTCTCACCGCCCCCGTCGTCATCGATCCCAATCTCAAGATGCCGACCAACCAGACCTATAACATCGGCGTCCAGCATCAACTCAGCAACAACCTGACGCTCGAAGTAAACTACGTCGGCAGCCACACCACCCATGCTCTGCGCGCGCTCGACGGAGCACCGCCGCAACCGAACCTCGTTCAGGCAGCCATCGCCGCAGGCGTCCTTCCCGATGCCCTCACCTTCGACTCGCTCTACCTGGGCGGCACCGATGCCAACGGCACCAGCTTCGGCCCCATGGTCAACAACAACGCCTTCTATCACGAGGCCTTCGAGACCTCCGTCGCCAGCGGCAACTATAACGCCCTGCAAGCCCGCCTCTCCGGACAGATCGGCCGCCTCACCCTCACCGGCAGCTATGCCTGGTCTCACTCGCTCGACAACGGCAGCGATCCCATCAAACCCGGCGCAGGCGACTCCTTCTTTCCACGCAACAGCTTCAACCTCGGTCCCGAGTACGGCAACTCCGACTTCGACGTTCGCAATCGCGGCACCGTCGCTGCAACTTACAGCCTGCCCATCGGCATCGGCACCACGCATCTGAGCAGCGGCCTGGTCGGCCACGTCTTCGAAGGCATTCAAATCTCCGGCATTCAGCAGGCTCAAACCGGCCTGCCCTTCGACCTGCGCGGCACCCGCGACAGCCTCCACACCGACGCCGCCGACCGGCCCCAACTCATAGGAGCACCTTATCCATCGCATCGCGGAACCATCGTCGCAGGCGGCAAAATCACCGGCCCCTCTGCCGCCGCTTTCACCAACGAGCCCTACGGCGAAAACCTCTCCATCCATCGCAACAAGTTCTACGGCCCCGGCTTCATCAACACCGACGTCGTCTTGCAGAAGACACAAACCCTTCACGAACAGGTCAAGCTCGTCTTCCGCGCCGAAAGCTACAACGTCTTCAACCACCCCAACCTGGCCTCGCCTCCAGCGCCTTCCCTGACCCTCTCGTCACCCACCTTCGGCATCTCGCAGTCGCAGCTAGGCCAGAACGACGGGACCACCGGAGCCCGGCAGATTCAAGCAGCGCTCAAGGTAGTCTTCTAGCTGCACAGGCATCCAACCTCAACCTCACGTCATCTCGACCGGAGCGCAGCGGAGTGGAGAGACCCCTGTATTTCGCCTTTGTTCTTGCCGTTGCCTGTTCTTTCTAGTAGCCCACACTTCTCATCGCATCCGCTGCTCCCCGCTTCCCCGTCGCAACCGCGCAAGCAGATACAGCGGCACACCACACACCGCGATCAGCAGCGAGAACGTAAGCGCCGACATGCCCGCCACCGTCTCCGTGCGCGACACATAGAGCGCATACACCGTAAGCGCGACAGGACTAAGGCCAAGCAGGATCGGAACCCAGTCCGGCCCCGGAATACGAAACGGCCGCGGCAACAGCGGCTCGCGATAGCGCAGCACAATCAACGCAACAAACTCCAGAATCATCGAAAGCCCATAGAGCAGCAGGTCAATCGTAATCAGCCGCTCGAAGCTGAATCCCAACGCCAGCGCCCAGCAGAAGCCGCAAGCCAGCACCGCAACCCACGGCGTCCCATTCTTCAGCCGCTTCGTAAACACCTTCGGCAGAAATCCATCCTCCGCCAGCGCATGAGGCAATCGCGTGTAAGACAGCGTGAGATTGCTGAACGTCCCAACGTCATCCAGCGAGCCGGCCAGCACCACCGTAAACGCCAGCGCCGGGCCGCCAAGAATATGCGCGGCATCCACCCACGCCCCGGTCGAAAAACGGTTCGACGGAATCCCCGCCCACGCAATCGCGGCGATGGGAATGATGTAGGTCAGCATCACCATCACGGCAGCAATCAACATCACGCGCGGATAGTTCCTCTGCGGGTCTTCCACCTCATTCGCAATCGTCGTCGCATTGTCCCAGCCCATGTAGTTCCACATCGCCACCATAATCGCCGTAGAGTAATCCGCATGAACAGGAGCGGCGAACGAAGCATGACCGCCAAATGGCCCTGTCACTCCTCGCAGACCGATATAGACCGCAATCACAATCAGAATCAGATAAGGAGAGATCGAAAGAATCCAAAGCCTCAGTGAGCCCTCTCCCACTGAGGTCGCGCCCCGCAGGTTCCACAAAACGGAAAAACCCACCACCGCAAGCTCCAGCGCAATCCCACGATGCCCCCGCGTCAGCGAAGGAGCAATGCGCGCCAGGTACAGCACAAACGTCGTCGGATAGATCGCCATGTCGAAGACCGACGCAGCAAGCGAAAGCCAAGCCTCCTGAAATCCCCAGAAAGGCCCCATCGCGCGACGCACCCACGCATAGAATCCACCCTCCTCAGGCACCGCCGCCGCAAGCTCTCCCAGCATCAACGCCGTCGGAAAGCTCCATAGAAACGGCAGCAATCCCAGCAGCAGCAGCGCATGGCCATACCCGGCAAAACCAATGATGTCTTCAAGGTCATAAGGCCCACCCGAGACCATGAAGTACGTCGCCGCAAGCAGAGGCAACAACCGAAGTTTGCGCATCCCCGGCTTCGAGACAGATATTAAGGACGCGCTCTCGCTCATCACTCCGACTTTATCGCAGAACCACCCCACTTCGGCTCCATCCCACGCCACGCCATCGTTTATTTCGCATGCAGTTGCCCTTGTCGTTGTAATTCATCTAGAAGCAACGACAAATGCGACTCTGAAGGCACAGAGGTCTCTGTTCAGGGTTTGGGGCGGAGGTGGAAGAGCAGGGCTTCGGCGGTGGGTTGGGTGTTGAGGATGTCGGCTGCGGTGAGCCAGGCGCGGCGGAGTTGAGTAATGCCGAATTTCATCTGGTCGAGCTCTTCGGTGGCGTGGGCGTCAGTGTCAACTACGATTTTGCAGCCGTGTTGTTTGGCTAGGCGCAGGTTTAAATCGTTTAGGTCGGAGCGGGCGGGTGAGGCGTTGTGCTCCACGGCTACGCCTAGTTCGGCGGCTCGCTTTAATACCTGGTCGATGTGGACGGCGTAGGCTTCGCGCTTGAGCACCTTGCGGCCGGTGGGGTGGCCGAGGATGCGGGTGTGCGGGTTCTCGATGGCGCGGAGGATGCGGTCGGTCATCTGCTCGATGGGTTGATCGAAGCGGCTGTGGACGCTGGCGACGACGATGTCCATCTGGGCGAGGGTGCTGTCGTCGAGGTCGAGCTGGCCTTCGGCTAGGATGTCGACTTCGATGCCGGGGAGGATGCGGATGCGGCCTTCCATCTCGGCGTCGACTTCGCGGATGCGCTTGATATGGGCGAGAGCGCGGGCGTCGTCGAGGCCGTTGGTCATAGTCAGATTTTTGCTGTGGTCGGTGATGGCGATGTAGGCGAGGCCGCGGGCGATGGCGGCTTCGGCCATCTGGCGGATGGTGTCGCGTCCGTCGGTGGCTTCGGTGTGCATGTGCAGGTCGCCGCGGATGTCGGCCAGGGTGATGAGTTTGGGGAGGGTGTGGGCGGCTGCGGCTTCGAGCTCGCCGCAATTTTCGCGCAGCTCGGGTGGGATGTAGTCGAGGTCGAGGGCGTTGTAAATCTCTTCTTCGCTGGCGGCGGCGATGATCTTGTTGTCTTCGAGTCGGAGCAGAGCGTATTCGCTGAGGGTGAGGCCGCGTTTGATGGCGCGCTGGCGCAGGGCTACGTTGTGCATCTTGCTGCCGGTGAAGTATTGCAGGGCGGCTCCGTAGCTGGCGCGAGGGAGGAGGCGGACGTCTACCTGCAAGTTGTTGCGCAGGGTGAAGGAAACTTTGTTCTGGCCTCGGGCGAGGAGCTTGTCGATGAGGGGGAGGGTGGCTACGTGCTCGACGGCAGCGGCGACGACGTCGGGCTCGCAGGCGGGGCCGGTGACGAGGAGGTCGAGGTCGCCTACGGTCTCGCGGCCTCGGCGGAGGGAGCCGGCGGGGGTGATGGTCTCGATGCCGGGAAAGGCGTAGATGAGGGCCGAGATTTTTTCGGCGTAGCTGTGGGCTTCGTCGATGCGGAAGCGGCTGGAGTTTTTGCGGTAGTCCTCGATGCCTTTGAGGAGCTTGGTGGTGAATTTTTCGCCCATGCGCGAGAGCTTGTTGAGGTGTCCGGCTTTGGCGGCTTCTTCGAGGGCGTCGATGTCTGCGACCTGAAGAGAGGACCAGATGAGGGCTACGGTCTTGGGGCCCATGCCGGGGAGGCGCAGGAGCTCGAGCATGGTGGGCTTGTATTTTGTGAGCAGCTCTTCGCGGAGGGGCATGGTTCCGGTCGAGACGAGGTCAACGATGTTGGCGGCCATGCCTTTGCCGATGCCGGGGATGGCGAGGAGTTGTTTGGGTTCGGGTACGAGGGTGGAGAGCTGGGTGGTTTGCTGCTCGACGGCTTCGGCGGCGCGGCGGTAGGAGCGGATACGGAAGGGGTCGGCTGCGTCGATCTCAAGCAGGGCTGCGGTTTCGTCGAGCAGGCGTGCGATGGTGATGTTGTCCATGAATGGAGGCGAGCCGGTCTTTCTATGTCTGAATCGTCTTCGCCCGGCTGCTCAGTCAGTATGCAACGGCGGGAGTTGCGGATGCACGTCGCAACGGGGCAGCCCGGGCGAAGATGTCGATTTAGACGGCCTCTTTGAGGCGGCTGACCTGATCGGCCTGAGGGCCTTTGCTGCCTTCGATGATGTCGAATTCTACTTCGTCGCCCTCTTTGAGGCTCTTGTAGCCTTCGCGCTGGATGGAGCTGTAGTGAACGAAGACGTCGGCCCCGTCATCGCGGCCGAGGAATCCATAGCCTTTTGCGTTATTGAACCACTTTACCGTGCCTTTATATTGACTCACTTGAACGTGCTCCCTTTTGTCGGTCGATCGCGTTGCCGCGACTTACCTGTGTCTGACGCAGGAGTTGCGTGCGGAGTTTTCCGGTAAAGTTTTCCCGGTGGTGGGGAGTTTTTTCTGGATGGGAGGATTTACTTTTTATTCAATAATTTCGGGGGTGTTGACGCGCGCCTGGCTACCGAATGATCAACGGCAACGGACGAAAATACAGAGTTCTCTCCACTGCGGCGGCAAGTACGCAGCCTTGGCTAGAGACGGCCTTCGCGATGGGCGGCAGCGTAGAACAAGACGCCGATGAGAGTTTTGCCATCGTGGATCTTGTCGGCGGCGATGAGGGCCAGGGCCTTCGAGAGCGGCGTGCGGACGATCTCGATGTGCTCGTCCTCTTCGGGGTTGGCGGCACCCTGCTTGATGTCGCGGGCGAGGTAGATCTGCATGGACTCGCCGAGAAAGCCGGGGCTGGCGTAGTACTTGGTGAGGTGGGTCCAGCGTTTGGCGCGGAAGCCGGTCTCCTCGATCATCTCGCGTTTGGCGGCGGCGAGGGGAGCTTCGTTGGGCTCGATGCGTCCGGCGGGTAACTCGAGGAGGAACTGGCCGGCGGCGTGGCGGTATTGGCGGATAAGGATGAGGTCGGGGTCTTTGGGATTGACGGACTCGTCTACTGCAAGGACGACGATGGAGCCGTTGTGGCGGATGACGTCGCGGGTGTGCGGGGTGTCGGAGCCGGGCTCGATGATTTTGTCCGTGTAGACGGAGAAGACGTTGCCCTTATAGGACAGTTTTGACGAGATGAGGGCTGCCTTGGTGGCGGAGGGCTTCTTTTTCGCAGCGGATTTTGGCTTGGCTGGAGCGGATTTAGAGGCAGGTTTGGACTTGAGGGCGGCGGGGCTTTTGGTCGAGGTGGCCATAAAGCTACGTTATCATCCTGCATCGGGAGTTGGGTGTTAGGCATCCAACCGTTACATGAAGATAGTAAGGTGGATAGTGGCCGCAAGGTTCGGGCCAGGCCGGGATGTTGTGCCGGTTCGAGGATTGTGGCTGCAATGAGCGCTGAGTGTTACCCGATAACGATTTTGCCGCATGTGTCTTCGCTGTATCGCGGCTACCTGGGTATGGGCGACAGTCCGGTGGATTCGGCTGTGCGCCGCTGGTATGGAGCGGAACCGTTTGCAGGCAAGTGGATGCGCGCCGATCGGCCAACGGTGGATGCTGGGCGGCTGGCGGATGCGCTGGCGCGGCAGAACGCTGAGTTTGGCGCAGGCCCGGCGGCGATGGCGAATATTGAAAAGCTGCGTGGTGGTGCCCGAGCGGTCGTGACCGGGCAGCAGGTGGGATTGTTTGGCGGCCCGCTGCTGACTTTATTAAAGGCCGCTACTGCGGTGGCCCGTGCCAAGGAGGCTACGCGGACTTCGGGGGTGGAGCATGTGCCGGTATTTTGGCTGGCGACGGAAGATCATGATCTAGCCGAGGTCGATCAGATTTCGCTGCTGACGAAGACAACGGTCGAGACCCTGCGTGCTGGATTGAAGACGAAGGCTGCGGTCGAGGTGGGCGGGATTGCGCTGGGTAGCGAGATCGATGCGGTGTTGGAGCAGGCAGGCGAGCTGCTGGAGTTTTCTCCGGCTTGGGAGACTCTGAAGGAATGTTATACGCCGCGGCAGACGCTGGGTGGAGCGTTTGCGTGTTTGATGGCGCGTTTGTTTGCTGCACAAGGGCTGGTGGTAATAGGCGCCGCTTCGCGGGAGTTTCATGCGCTGGGGGCAAGTACGCTGCGGTATGCGATTGAACATGCCGAGGAGTTGCAGGCGGCGTTGATCGCTCGCAGTAAAGAGCTGGTCAAGGCTGGATATCATGCTCAGGTACTGGTCGCGGCGGGGGGCAGCCTGCTGTTTCTGGTGGATGAGGCGACAGGCGAGCGAATAGCTCTGCGGCACACGCCCGAGGATGGATGGAAGGCTGGCGGCAAGGTTTACTCGACTGCGGAGCTGATTGCGATTCTGGAGAGCGCTCCGGAGCGGTTGAGCCCGAATGCGCTGTTGCGGCCAGTGTTTCAGGATACGATTCTGCCGACAGCGGCTTATATCGGCGGCCCTTCGGAGATTGCCTACTTCGCGCAGAGCGCGGTGTTGTATGAGGCGATTCTGGGACGAGTGACTCCGGTGCTGCCGCGATTGAGCGCGACGCTGCTGGAGCCTGCAATTGCGACAGTGATGGCCACGCATGAGATTCAGTTGCCGGATGCGATGACGACGGCGGAGGATCTGGCGCTGCGGTTGGGCGCTCGGGCTATGCCGATTGAAGAGAAGCGGCGGCTGGCCGCGGCGGGCAATGCATTGGACGCCGCGCTGACGGCTGCGGTGGAGTATATGGGTGGGATGGACGAGTCGCTGGGGCGGACGGCGGAGGTCTCAGGCTCGAAGATGCGTTACCAGATGAACCGGCTGCGGCGAATGGCGGCGGCGTTTGAGTTGCAGAAAGAGGCCAGCCTGAAGAAACATGCGGCGGCAATTACGTTGAATGTTTTTCCGGAGGGGCATCCGCAGGAGCGGCTGGTGGCGGGAGTCTGGTTTGTGGCGCGGCATGGGGAGGACTTGATTGAGCGGCTGGTTGGGGCGGCGGCCAATCTTTGTCCGGGGCATGTGGTGATTCGGCTTTAGGCATCGGGCCGGGATGAGGGCATACCCCCTGGGGTAAACATCTTCACCAACCAAAAACGCGACTCACAACGTTCTGAACGCAACCAGCCAAACTTCCCAATCAAACACCTTCTATGGGAAGACTGGCCGATGGCAATGGCTCCCAAAAATGCTAGGCGTACACTGCTGCTGACGATATAGCTAACGAAATCTCCCTATATCTTCTAACTGAAGCATAATAAAAGGAATAATCACGCACACCTTTGCAAATTAGTTCCAATCATTCCTTTAAAATAGAACGGAACGATAAAGCTCGATTACATTTGCAACCGATTCAAAATGAACACTTTACAGCCAACCCATTTAGAATGAAAACTTTTAAACCTAAAGCCTCGCCCAGTCCGCGTCCATCGGCTTCACAAATAGCACCCCAACAACATCCGAAACTCTATCGCACCAACCAATCTGCAACATACGCGGTATCCTGAATAACGTGGCAACCTCCGCGACAACCGATCAAGTCCTCGCCCCCGCGAAGCCCCACTCTCTGCTCGCCGACTACGCCATTCTATTTAAGCTTCGCGTCTCAGCCATGGTGGTCATCACCGCCGGAGCGGGCTTTTATCTGGGCAGCCTGCACAGCGGAATCAGCCCGTTTCATGCCGGACTCATCCAATCCCTCGCCGGAATCGCAGTCGTTACCTGTGGCTCGGCCGCTCTCAATCAGGCGCTCGAGCGCAAGACCGACCAACTCATGCGCCGCACCGCCAACCGTCCCATGGCTGCCGGACGCATCGGCCTCGCGCATGGCCTCTCCCTCGGCTTCGCGGCAGTCTTCCTCGGCTCGCTTTATCTCGCTGTCACCACCAATCTGCTTACCGGAACCCTGACCCTTCTTACCGCGATTCTTTACGTCGGCATCTATACGCCGCTCAAGCGCTTCACCGTCGTCAACACCTTCATCGGCGCCTTTCCCGGAGCACTTCCGCCGCTGATCGGCTGGACCGCCGCCCGCGGCGTGATCGAGTGGCCTGGCGTCGCCCTCTTCGCCATCCTCTTCGTCTGGCAATTCCCTCACTTCATGGCCATCGGCTGGATGTACCGCGACGACTACGCGCACGCTCACATCCGTCTCACACCGACGCAGCCCGACGCGCGAGAAGCCGCCCGCAGCACCGTCATTCAATCGCTCTTCTACGCTGTGCTTATGATTCCGGTCAGCCTCTGGCCTACCTGGCTCGGCATCACCGGAATTCCTTACGCCATCGCCGCAGGCATCCTCGGCGCGGGCTATCTCTTTTACACCATCCGCTTCGCGCGCATTACCCGCAACCCGCTCGCGCCAGAATCGCGGCTTTACGCCCGCGACCTTCTCCGCGCCTCAATTGTCTATCTTCCGCTGTTGATGGCCGCCCTGATGCTGGACGCCAAAGGACGCCTGCTCTTCTAAATGACGCCAATGACTCCTACGACCCAAAGCACGCTGCCCACAAGCAATCACCTGCGCACACCGCCGTCCATGATCGCCGCCATCATCGCCGTCAGCGTGCTGGCCAGCGTCTTCATCTGCTGGCTGGTTTATTTCCACACGCCCACGGATGTCGGTCACGCCCATCTCCGTTCCCTGCCCCTCGTCAACGCAGTTTTGAACGCGCTCTCGACCGTGGCACTCCTCTTCGGATACCGCTTCATCCGCACGCGGCGCATTCCTCAACACCGCGCCGCGATGTTTACGGCGTTCTTCTTCTCCACCATCTTCCTCGGCTCTTACCTGGTGAACTTCGCCCTCCACGGCGAAACTCGCTTCAACCGCCTCAGCGCGTGGTGGCCTTTTTACTGGAAGCTGCTCGCCTCGCACATCCTCCTCTCGATCATTGCTCTGCCGCTGATTCTTATTACGTTTTTCCTCTCGCTTACAGGCCGATTTCCGTCCCACAAGCGCCTCGCCCGCTACACCTTTCCCATCTGGCTCTACGTCTCCGTCACCGGAGTGATCGTCTATGTAATGCAATCACTGATCCACTAACCTGAGCCCTGTTCCGCCCTATGCAACCAGACACACGCACGCTCTTACGCTCCGGCATCGGCATCTTCTCCACGGGAATCATCGCGGCATTGCTTACTCTCACCCTCTTCGGTGGTGTCAGTCATCAAGGGCCTCACACCGACCTCGGCTGGCTGGCCCTGATGCTTGCCATGGGATGTCTTCCGACTGGCCTGTTGACCTTGATTCTTGCCGTGGCAAAAGTCTTTGGGGACCGCCGCAGCCAATGAGACTGCTGAAAGAAACCTCCTCATCTGCTATCCTCAACCTTCAAAACCAGTAACGAACCGGAGTATCCCTTATGGCAAAGAGCGTCAATAAAGTCATCCTTCTCGGCAATGTCGGCAAAGATCCCGAGATCCGTGCGACCGCGGGCGGCATGACCGTCGCCAACTTCTCTATCGCCACCACCGACCGCATCAAGGGTCAGGACGGCCAGTTCACCGATAAAACCGAATGGCATAATCTCGTCGCCTTCCAGCGTACCGCCGAAATCGTCCGCGACTATGTCAAGAAGGGCAATAAGCTCTACGTCGAAGGCCGCCTGCAAACCTCCTCCTGGGACGACAAAACCACGGGCCAGAAGAAATATAAGACCGAAATCATCGTCAGCGACCTTTCCCTTCTCTCCGGCAAAGGAGAAGGCGGCGGCGAATCGAGCGGCGGTTACGCCAAATCCAATACTGCTAGCTACGATCAACGCACTCCCGCGAGCCAGCCTGACTATGCCGATACAGGCATCACGGATGATGACATTCCCTTCTAACGAACGACTTCGCAATAAAGAAGCCCCTCGCGTTGAGGGGCTTCTTTATTGAAGGTATGCTTTACTGGGTCGAAACTTCCGTGGCGTAAGGAATGACGTCCATGTCCACGCCTCAGAATCTGAATACGAAAAGGACCTAACATGCGCCACAAAGCTGTTGCACTGGCCGCTGCGCTCATCGCTCTCACCGTTGCCTCTGCTTCTGTTCGCGCCCAGGGGCCTGATCTGAATTTTCTGAACCATAACCAACCCATCCTTGATGCCCATAACTGCTACCCCTATGAGGGGCAATGGAACAATCGCATTCAGCGCGCCCTCAATTCGGGCTTCCCTGTTTCCATTGAGCAGGACCTCGCCTGGTACGTGGACCCAGCCACCGGAAATGGTCGCGTCGTCGTATCGCACACGCCACACCCATCAGGCAAAGAACCCAGCCTCGAAGACTATTTCTTCAAACAGGTCAGCCCCATCGTCGAAAAGGCGATTGCTGAAAACAAGCGCGACCAATGGCCCCTCATCGTCCTGCACTTCGACTTCAAAGATAATCAGGACCCCTTGCTCAAAGCCGTCTGGCAGGTTCTAGGCCAGCATGAAGAATGGCTTTCGACCGCCGTGAAAACCAACGATCCGAACCATCTCTCTCCGATTGATCGCAAGCCGATCCTCGTCGTCACTGAAGAGGCAGATGAGCAGCAAAAGATCTTCTACGATGACCTTCCGGTCGGTGCGCGGCTTCGACTCTTCGGTTCGGCGCATACGCACCCCGCGCCCAAGGGCATGTCGGCGAAGGAATCGATGCATTGGGCGGCGACGGTCAGCCCGGAAGAGCTTATTGGCGAGAAGCCTACCAACTATCGTCGCTGGTGGAACGGCTCGTGGTACGCCGTGGAAGAAGGTGGAGAACCAAGAGCGGGCGACTGGACGGCTGCCGACGATGCGCGGCTCCACGCCCTGGTCGACTATGCTCACAAGAGGGGTTATTGGGTGCGTTTCTACGCGCTGGATGGATTTGCTCCGACCGAAGACCAGGGATGGGGAAACACTTATAACTTCGGCTCGCGCGCTGCGGTCGTTCTGCGCTGGAAGGCCGCGATTGCAGCAGGAGTCAACTTCATCGCCACCAATCAATATGAAGACCTCGCCCCTTATCTAAAGCAATACGCAAAAGAGCTTCGCCCCACAGCCGCTGCTTCCTCGGCGAAGTAGTCTCTTCTGCCCTCGCGGGCCTGTCCTTGCAGGTTCACTACTGAGCGCCGGCTCCAATGTGTGGATGGCCGGTGAACTGATCGACCCATTGAATGAAATACTTTACATTTGGCGCGTCGGTATGCCCGCCATCATCCTGCCGCCATGACAGTTTTCCATTCAGAAGTCCCTGATTGACTGATGGCATCTGCGCCGTACTGTAGCTCTCGTCCACGCCCAACCCTTGAGCACTCAGCAAGGTCCACACCGGACTCGCCGCTACAGTCGCCATGAAGCTTCCATGATGATCGAGCCATTTGGCATCGCCCTTCTCCGGGATGCCGTAGCTGATGAAGGTCAGTCGCGGCGCGCACAGTGAAATCAGTTCATTCGAGTCCACGGGAATATCGCCGGGATTCATGCTGCCGAAGGTCGCTTCGGATGCTCCGTACTTGATGAAATTTCCAGCCATCCAGTAATACTCGCCGCCAGTCAGGCTCTCCACGGCCTCGCCGAAGTTACGGCGCAGCAGAGTCGCGCCTCCTTTGCCGGAAGAGCCGACAAGAACCATGGCGAAGCGTTGGTCGAAGGCCATCGTGACCAGCGCTGCCTTGCCATAACGCGAGACGCCTTCGATGCCGATGCGCTTGCCATCCACTGCGGTATCGGTCTGCAGATAGTCGAGCCCCTGCCCTGCGCCCCAGGCCCACGCTCGCAACGCTCCCCAATCTTCGGGCTTGCGCGGCTGCCCCTTGTTGACCAACCCGATGATGCCTCGCGTGATCCCCGCGCCATCATCCGCCTGAACGCTCGCAGGATCGATCGTCGCAAAGCCCCATCCAGCCGCGATCAACTCCCATGTGCTCGGCGGATCGCCATCCGCATTGAATTCCGGAAAACGAAAGGGTACAGGAAGTTGCGGCTCCCATGCCGGATGCTGCGCCAGGACCTCTTTAAGAGAGGGATCCTGTTGAATGAGCAATGCCTTTTGCGCTGCGTTAATGCGCGCCAGCTCATCGGCCGAAGGTTGGTTGGGAGCAGGAAAATCGCTGCGGCCAAACATCATCAGAACAGGCACCGGCCCGCTCGCATTGGCAGGCGTCACCACGGTCATGCGAATATTTACGTTGATCAACGGATAAGACGAATTGTCGACATGCCCGATCATCTCTTTGGCAATGATTGGATTGCCACCCAGCATCTCCTTATCAGTCGCGACGACCGACCACGTCACCTTCGGTATATTCTTCGGCACACGGCCATAGACGTATCGCTCAAAGCCTTCCACAATCTCCGGCCGACGCTTCTCCCACCAGACCTTTGCAGTCGTCACCTTCTCACCGTTGTTCAAGGTCAAGGCATCAGGCAGATGTGGAAACGGATTAGCCTTCGTCTCATCGTAATTAGCGTGGTTGGGCGCCTTCTCACTACCACTGGGGCCTGAACGGAGCGCCTTGATTCCAAGCTGATCCATCATGTTCTGATGGTCCTGATCGGCGGTAAAATTTACCGGCTGCGGCGAAGACGCGCCGGGAACACTCTGGCCCATCGCGCACGATGTCGCAACGCAGGCCAATGCCATAGGAATAGAAAGCAGAACCAGATATAGACGCGAGCGCACGCAGTTCTCCAGAGATGGTATTCTTACTCCGCTTAGCTAAAGCGATTTAGTTCGAGACCAATAGTAAACCTTGAATATGAAATTCGTATATAGAAACTTACTGCTGCTCACGTTTCTGGCGATGGCCTTCTCGCCAGAGGTACAGGGAATCGCACAATCATCGGCAAACTCTCAGGTGTGGATAGGAACCTGGGCGGCGTCCCAACAGATTCCCGAACCCCAGAACGCTCTTGCACCCGCCGATCTCAACGACGTGACCATCCGTCAGATCTTCCATCTATCGATAGGTAGCTCGATGCTGCGCGTTCATCTTTCCAATAACTTCGGAACAGAGCCGCTGCATTGCAGTTCGGTGCATATCGCGCGTCCGCTTTCGGCGTCTTCATCGGCCATCGATCCTGCATCGGACAAGGCGCTGAGTTTCGCAGGCAGCGAAGACGTCACTGTTCCAGCGGGAGCAGAGTATATCTCTGATCCCATCAGCTTCCCTGCCGCGGCACTTTCCAACGTAGCTGTCACCTTTCATCTTGCCGATGCGCCAGCACAACAGACCGGGCATCCCGGCTCTCGCTCCACCTCTTATTATGTTCATGGCGATCTAGTCTCTGCCGCAACGCTGCCTGATGCCCACAAGGTAGACCACTGGTATCAAATATCGGGCATCGATGTCCTTGCTCCGCCACAAAGTGCCTCGATCGTTGCGCTGGGAGATTCCATCACAGACGGGCACGCGTCCACCACCAATGGAAATGACCGCTGGACTGATGTTCTCGCACAACGGCTGCAGTCTTCCTCTATCGATCGAAACATCGGCGTTCTGAATCAAGGCATCGGAGGCAATCATCTTCTTACCGATGGCCTCGGCCCGAATACGCTGGCACGCTTTGACCGCGATGTACTTGCCCAGCCCGGTGTGCACTGGCTGATCGTCTTTGAAGGAGTCAACGATCTTGGCGGCCTGACGCGCAATGGAGAGGTATCTCCAGCGGAACATGCCCTGCTCGTCCATCGTATTTTTGGCGCGTATCAGCAACTGATTGTCCGCGCTCATGCCCATGGCATTCGTGTCATAGGCGCAACGATTACACCTTATACAGGATCGGACTACTACCATCCCGGCCCACGCAGCGAGGCTGACCGCCAGGCGATCAATCAATGGATTCGCACACCCGGCAACTTCGACGCAGTCATCGATTTTGATAAGGCGATGCGCGATCCTCAGCAGCCCGACCGCCTGCTGCCAGCCTATGACTGCGGCGATCATCTGCATCCTTCACCTGCGGGATATCGCGTCATGGGCGAAGCTGTTCCGCTCTCATTATTTGCTCATTAAGATCACATTCAGAGGTGACGATTGAAGCACAGGATTTGCATCCCACTTTTAATCGCGAGCTGGCTCTTTACCCCGCTGGCTTCTCCTGCGCGTGAACTGCCGACAATTCAAAGGTCTCAGGACCAAGGACAACTTCTCGTCAATGGAAAGCCGTACCTGATTCTGGGCGGCGAACTAGGAAACTCTTCGTCCGGCACAGCAGAACAGGCCGACACCGTTCTCCCAAGGCTCGCGAAGTTGCATGTCAATACTGCCCTGACACCGGTGACGTGGGGACAGATCGAACCGACCGAAGGCAAGTTTGACTTCGATGTTCTCGATCACTGGATCGATGTCGCGCGCCAGCAACATCTCCATCTCGTCCTTCTATGGTTTGGAAGCTGGAAGAACGCCTTCTCCAACGATGCCCCGATCTGGGTCAGGCAGGATACGAAGCGTTTTCCTCGCGCCATCTCTGCCGACGGCACGGAGCTTGAGATTCTATCTACGCTCGGGCCGGAGACCCTCAAACTGGATCGCACAGCTTTTTCCGCACTGATGAATCATGTTCGCGAGAAAGATGTAGAGCAGCAAACGGTACTGATGGTACAGGTAGAAAACGAGGTCGGCTATCTAGGCCTCGGTGGTCGAGATCGCTCGTCTGCGGCCAATCAGCTTTTCCGGAGCGCCGTGCCGTCCACACTCCTTCAAAAGCTCGAAGACGATGAAAAGCTTCTTCCCCCCAAGCTCAGTGAAAACTTTCACCCCGAAGGAAAATCCTGGCAGCAGGTCTTTGGCGATAACACTGACGAGGTCTTCATGGCGTGGAACTATGCACGGTTCATTCAATCGGTCGCCGCAGCCGGGAAGCAAGCCTACCCATTGCCGATGTACGTGAATGCTCAACTGCCGGCGCCAGCGGAGCGAGCGGGTGAGTATCCGAGCGGAGGGCCGCATCCCGACAATCTCGATATCTATCGCGCGACGGCTCAAGCGCTGGACTTCTACTCTCCTGATATCTACTGGCCGAACTTTGCATATTGGATGCAGCGCTATCACTTCCCCGGCAATGCCGCGTTTGTACCGGAGGCACGCATCGAGAGTGCTCCCTTCAACGCGTTTTATGCGTACGGAGAGTCGAAAGCATTCGGCTTCTCGGCGTTCGGCATCGACAGCGTTGAGCCTTCGATGGATGGTTCCGAATCTGCGCCGGGCATCCAGCAGACCTACAAGGCGCTCGAAGATCTCTCCGATATTCTGGTCCCCGCCCAGGCTTCCGGCCATACGCGCGGATTAGTGCTGCACGCAGATAGTCCCAGGCCCACCCAGACGGTGAGCCTCGGCGGCTTCCTCTTTGATGCCACCTTATCTCGCTCGTGGCCCGCAAAGAGTCTTCTCACCAACGATGGCGCCATGATTATCGTGCAGACGGCGCGTGACGAGTTCTTCATCGCTGGCCGCGGCCTTGCGGTCTCGATTGCGCGCGACCCTGATGTCGATAACCTGGTTGCAGGAATAGGAAGCATCGACGAGGTCTCTCGAATCGATGGCAAGTGGGTCACGCAGCGTCGACTGATCGGCGATCAAAGCAACCAGGGACGCCAGCTCAGTATGTCCGCAAACCAGGTCAGAATTTATCGCGTCGTTCTCTATACAGCCGAGCAGGCACAGCAGGCTCAGTAAAGCGGAGACCCGCATCGCCAAAGGGACAGCAGGCACTGATCGCTTCCCCGTGCGGACTTATTGTTCCGGGTGAAGTTGCGCTTTGAGGAACTGCACGTAGATGTCCCAGTCGCTGGGCACCATGCCGTGACCGCCCTCGTGCATGTAGTAGTTAAGCCCATTGCTGAAGAGAGGCGTCTTAGCGGCAGGCCATACATCAGTGCCAAGGTCTTGCTTGCCCAGCAGCTTATAGACAGGCCCCGCAGCGACAGCAGCCAGAAACTCGCCCTTCGGATCGGACCAGTCATCCGTGCTTCCCGTCTGCAACAACAATGGCCGTGGGGCGATCAGAGCGACCAGCATGTTCGCATCCATCGGGGCCGTGTCCGGAAAGCCTGCGTACTTCGCGAAGTTCTCAGCGAACTGATACGGATATCGGGTCGGCGCGGTAAGGTGCGCGATGGTCTCGCCATAGTCACGATGGCTCAGCGCAGCGCCACCTTCTCCCGAACAACTCGCAATCACCGCGGCGAAGCGCTGATCATGCGCACCGGCCCACATGACCGTCTTGCCGAGACGCGAAACGCCGTGGATGACAACGCGCTTTGCATCAACCGATTTGTCGGTCTCGAAGTAATCTTCAACGCGGCTCATGCCCCATGCCCACGCCGCGATCGAACCCCAATCGTCAGTGGCGCGCTTCGTCTCGCCCGGCTTAAGATACCGTGCGCGAATGCCGTTCGAGAATCCCTCGGCGTAATCGGGATCGATGTCTCCGTAATAAAAAGTAGCTACACCGATTCCAGCATCCAGAATCGGCTGGACGTTCAGCCGCCCAAAGCCCGGGCCCGCAGGAGGCGCAATCAGAGTATTCGTCTTCGGGCTCCAGACCTTCTGCGGTGTAATCCCCGGATCTTCGACCGCATTCTGTATCGCGCCGAAGTTGATGCTGAAGAACATCGGAACTGGCTTCTTCGCATTTGCCGGAACGTATTCGAGCAGATGGATGACCGGCCACGATGAGTCCTTGGAGAGATGAATATCGATCTCTCTACGAATCGCCGTACCGTTCAGCGCGGGCGTTCCCTTGTCCACCACCTCAAAACTCTCCCCCGCCGGACGCCCAGGGGCAATGCCATACTGCTGCGTCTCGAAGAGTCGAACAATCTCCGGGCGCCTCTTCTTGTTCCAGGCCTTCGCGTCGCGCACTTCCTTCCCATCGTCTAGCTTTAGCGCATCAGGAAGCGTGTAGGTGCCCACCTTTGACTGGTCGTAGTTCACCGGAATGCCGGCAACCACACTCGGCGCAGGCTTCGGAGTTGGCGGCGGAGCCTGGCCCTTCATCGTGAATGCGGTGAAAGCAAGAACGCAGAGAGAAGATACGGACTTCAAGGTCATAATGAAGAGCTCCGATAGAGCGTCCCAAAATTGTGAATTTGTTTCTACAGGGAAACACCTACCAGCGAACGTTAGATTTGTGCGCACAGTGTTGTCAAGCAACTCTCGCCTGTATCTTCAACACGATGCGATTCCCGGAAGTAACCGTTCGCATGAAAGCCAAGACGAATATATTTTTCATAGTTGACAAGTTCTGCATAGAAGCGATACTAATGTCCGGGCATTTCTGAATTGCTTTTTCTCCTGGTTGCGAACCGCGTTTAGCGCTCCCCCACGATCGGTGATGGTGTGAGCGTTCGCAGAAGGTTGCTCTGCGACAGGCCCAGGCAAGACCCCCAACGCTGTCAGCACGATCAGGCAATGATCCGTACCAGTTCATCCCCGGGACAGGCAAGTTTAGGCTCACTCTAATAATCACCGCAAGTCGCAAATCTGCCACGAATCCTTGTGACAGAACGGCATCCGGGTATCGTAACGGCCTCCGCAGGTAACCGCTATGTCTTGCTCGGCGGCGACTTGCGCAATTGGCTCAGAGGCTCGCTGGCTTTAAGCCTTCGGCATACTGCAGTAAGCCGCCGATCGCACGTCTTTTCAACCGCAGCAAGCGCAGCGACCGGACGATTGTCCGGTACGCGCAAGGAGGATGGATTCATGCCGACGTTCACCTATCCAGGCGTTTATATTGAGGAACTTTCGAGCGGCGTACACTCCATAACCGGAGTCGCCACCTCCATCGCCGCGTTTATCGGCTGGGCCCCCCAGGGCCCAGTCACGGAGGCCACGCTGATTGAGAGTTGGGCAGACTACGAAGCCAGCTTTGGAGGCCTCGACGCGCGCAGCTATCTCGGCTACGCGGTACAGCAGTTCTTCGCCAACGGGGGTACCCAGGCGTACATTGTGCGGCTGGTCTGGGACGGCTCCCTTCCCGCCGCCCCCGGCACCAATCCCGCGCCCAGCGCCACGGCCGTCGCTACCGGGGCAGGATATGCCACTGCGGCAATCTCCGCCTCTTTCGGTGCGATTGCATCACCGTCCGTTCCCGTGAGCATAGGCGCGTCCGTGCTACAGAGCCTCTCCATCGGCCCCGCCGGACTGCCAGCGATTCCTCTCGGCGCAACCGTGCCGCTGGTGGCCACCGGAAGTTCCTCTAACGGCACTTCCGCGGCACTGGCAACCGCTACCTGGATCTCCAGCAATCCCGGCGTGCTTGCCGTCAACGTCAACACCGGAAGCGCTACCGCCATGAGTGCCGGAACGGCAATCGTTACGGCAACCTCCGGCTTGGTATCCGGCTCCATCAGCCTGACTGTAGCGAACTCTGCCCTGAGCACGATCACCATCACTCCAGCTACGCCAACTCTGGCCGCAGGCGCTCCCCCCCCAGCCGCAGGCCAACCGTGGATCGGGCCTCAGCAACAACTCACCGCCCTCGGCAACTACCTTGACGGAACCAGCCTCGACCTCACCCATGTTGTCGCCTGGTCCAGCAGCGATACCGCAATGGCCTTCGTCGATCCCGCCTCTGGCCTGGTCACCGCCAGCAGTACCGTCGGCGCGCCGACCATCACCGCGTCCTGGCTCGGCGTCTCCGCTACGGACGTTGTCACCGTCGTCGCCAAGGCAATTACCGGCATCACCGTTCATCCCGGAGCACCGGTCGCCAAGATCGCCGAGACGGTCAACTTTACCGCCCTTGGAACCTTCTCTGACCAGACCACCGGTGCCCTGCCTGCAGCAGAGGTGTGGAGTTCCGCCAACCCGGCGGTCGTCACCATCGTCGCAGCCACCGGCGTCGCCACCGCGGTAGCTCCCGGTTCGACCACCATCACCGTTACCTCAGGGGGCTTGACCGCAAGCGCTACGTTGACCGTAACCGCTGCAAGCCTGAACGCCATCTCCATCACACCGATCAATCCTTCGGTGGCAGTTGATCTCACACTTCCACTCAAGGCTACCGGCATCTACTCCGACGGAACCTCGGCGGATCTAACCTCCACCGTCGATTGGACGTCCGCTGGTCCTGACGCTTCCATCGACCCTGAGACCGGCATCGTCAAGGGAGCTACGGTCGATGCGGCAGTGGCCATCACGGCGGCCTGGCAGGGTGTAAACGGCACAACCAATGTTGCCGTCACCGCGCCGGTACTCCAGTCCATCGCGATCACGCCAGCCAGCGTCTCTCTCCTGAGCAGCGGACAGACCGCGCAGTTGAAAGCCACTGGAACCTTCTCCGATGGTTCGACATCCGATCTGACAACAACCTCAACCTGGGTCTCCTCCGCGCCCCCGGTGGCGACCGTCAGCGGCACGGGGTTGGCCACGGCCATCGCTTCCGGCGGTTCGCTCACGCTCTTCGCCGCCAATCCAGGCGCGTGGGGCAACAATCTTCGCGTGGGAGTCCTGCCGCAGACCTCCGACCCCACGCGTTTCGGCATTCTGGTCCAGCAGGTCACACTCACCGGACAGCTACAAACGCTCGAGAGCTTCGTCAACCTTTCGACCACCACAACCGATCCTCTCTACGCCGTCACCGTCATCGACAACGACTCGAATTACGTCAGCTTCATCAACCCAGCCACCGGCAATCCGGTCATACCGACAGCGGCCCCCTCACCAACTCCCCCCTTGTCCCCGGTTCCACTGAACGGAGGCGCGGACGGAGCCGTTCTCGTCCCCGCCTCGGACCAGAACTTCGAGATCGCACTCACCTTCAATGCCACAGCAGGCGTCTTCCTCCTCGATCGCGTCGATATCTTCAACCTGCTCTGCATTCCTGGCGAGACCGACGCCCCAACCATCTCCACGCTGCAGCAGTATTGCGCCAGCCAGCGCGCCTTCTACATCGTGGATGCGCCGCAGTTATCGACCGTCGCAAACCTGACCCAGACCGGCCCGGTCGGCAGCACACCCGGACCCATCACCGGAACCTATGCCAACAACTCCGCCTATTATTTCCCCTGGGTGCAGGCCCCGGACCCGTTGGTCGGCAACCGCCCCAGTCTCTATCCGCCCTGCGGTTTCGTAGCTGGCATCTATGCGGCAACCGACGCCAACCGCGGTGTCTGGAAGGCCCCCGCAGGAATTCAAGCCAGCCTCACCGGCGTCTCCGGACTGCAATACAACCTCACCGACCTCGAAAATGGCGATCTTAACATTCAGGCGATCAACTGCCTGCGCCAGTTCAAGACCTACGGCGATGTCGTCTGGGGAGCACGCACACTCCAGGGCAACGACCAGACCGGATCCGAGTGGAAATACATTCCAATTCGCCGCCTTGCGCTCTACATCGAATCCAGTCTGTATGAGGGCACGCAATGGGTCGTCTTCGAACCCAACGACGTTCCTCTGTGGGGCCAGATCCGTCTCAACGTCGGTGCATTCATGCAGGGCCTGTTCTTACAAGGAGCGTTTCAGGGGACCTCGCCGCAGCAGGCCTACTTCGTCAAATGCGATGCGGAAAATAATCCTCAGGCCAGCATCGATCTCGGAGTCGTAAATATCCTGGTGGGCTTTGCACCGCTCTATCCCGCCGAATTCGTTGTCATCCAGATTCAGCAGATCGCCGGGCAAGTCGCCTAGGCAAGTCCACGGAGGAGATCTCATGGCAAACTTTCCCGTAAATCCGAAGCGGCTCGACGCTTACAAGAATTTCAAATTCCGTCTCAAGTGGGACGGCGTCTATGTCGCGGGCATCAGCAAGATGAGCGCGCTCAAACGGACGACCGAGGTCGTCGAACACCGCGAGGGCGGCGACCCTTCGACCTCGCACAAGTCTCCCGGAAGGCAGAAGTACGAAGCCATCTCACTCGACCGTGGCCTCACGCAGGACAAGAACTTCCACGACTGGGCGGGCAAGGTTTGGAACTTCGGCGCCGGTCTCGGCTCCGAGGTCTCGCTGGCCGACATGCGCAAAGACATCTATCTCGAGTTCTACAACGAAGCCGGACAGCTCGTGATGGCCTACAAAATCTACCGGTGCTGGGTCTCCGAGTATCAGGCCATGCCCGATCTCGATGCCAACGCCAATGCAATCGCGATTGAACATATCAAGCTGGAGAACGAGGGTTGGGAGCGCGACACCAGTGTTACGGAACCGGTTGAACCGACTCTGCAGAATGTGGCGACCTAGAGCTTGCTCTTGCCGCATGCCGAGATCTTCGCGGCGTGGCTTTTCATTCACGAACCGCCACTCGAATTTCTGCCCGTCGGATCGCCCTCAAGGAGAAATCGTCTATGCGGATTCTGAACAACGCCGATTTTTTGACGCTGTGGGAAACCGGCCATCGGCTGCATCCCCTGGACCGGGGACTGCTGGCCATTCGCGCATCGCTTCCCGAGATTGCGGACCGGATGGTTGCGGACGAGCCCGTCGCCGACTGGCCACTGGGACGCCGCAATCGTGCGCTCGCTGAATTGCGCACTCTGTACTTCGGCCCACACCTCGAAGGCTGGACGACCTGCATCCAGTGCGGCGAAAAACTCGAATTCGAAGTCGATTGCCGCAACTTGGCGGAGACATACGATGCGACCTCCAGCCAGACCATCGCCGTCCAGGGAAATACCTTCCGCCTGCCCACAAGCCGCGACCTCGCGCGCATCGCCGACGAAACCGACCCGCAGCGCGCAGCGTTGCTGCTCCTTGAGAATTGCACCATCGACCATGCGGCAACCGACCCAGCCGACTGGTCCGAAACCGAGATCGAAGCAGTAACCACAGAGATGGCCCGCGCCGATCCCCTCGCCGAGATCGCCCTCGGCTTCGAGTGTCCGGTCTGCCAGTACACCAGCGAAGAACTCCTCGACCTTCCCAGCTTTCTCTGGGCCGAGATCGAGACCCGCGCCAAAAGACTTCTGCTTGAGGTTCACGCATTGGCCAGCCGGTACGGCTGGGCCGAATCCGCGATTCTGGCGATGAGCGATATACGCCGGGCCGCTTATCTGCAAATGGTGCAGGCATGAGTAACTTCCTCCAGCGCGTTGCCGCAGCCGTCATCCAGCCTCAGACGAAGCTGCGACCGATACTGGGCTCAGTCTTCGCGCCGCCTACTCTTCGTTCGCCGAAAGATGTTCTCCCAGCCGAGGTCGAGATCGCTTCGCAGACCTTTGCACCGCACCACCAGGAGCCTATTGCTACCCCGTCCTTCGACGCCTCTGATCGGACGGGAAGAGATCGGTTGTCTCCGGCAACTGCCCACGAAGACTTCTCACCGTCGCATTCCCCCCGGAGCCTGAACAACGATCCACTGCTCCTTCCCGTCTTCAACTCTCCGAACGAATTACGAAAGCCAACTCAAGCACATTCATTCGCGGAAGATTTAAACGTAGCTTCCGAACCGTCGCAACCGGCAGCCGCGGATCGCTCTGGCGTTCCAGCCTCGTACCAGCCGCAAATCGTCGTTGGCCAGCAGCCCGCACCCAAACTGGCGCCGTATCAGCCGCTGATCGCCGCCAGTCAACAGGCTGCGCCCAGACTGCAACCGCACGAGTCAATGCCGACCTCGGCGATGATTCGCACCTCGCGGGCCGAGGCCGCACGGCGCGCGCAGCCAGTGCAGCGTGAGCCCGATGAGGTTCACATCCATATCGGACGCATCGAAGTCGCTGCCGTGCCTCAGCAAGCTCCTCGCCCCGCGGCAGCCGCCGCTCGAAGATCGATTAACCTCACCGACTATCTCGCGCGCAACGGGCGGTCAGGATGAGCACTGCATTCGCCATGGCCGCGACCTCCGCCGTTCTGCAGCACTTCCTGCAGAATGCGCTCAGCAGCGTCACCATGTTTGGAGGATCGGTGACGGTCTCCTCCAAAGCTCCGGACCTGCTCCAGCACGACATCATCGACGGAAAGGCCCAGCAGAACCAGGTCAATCTCTTTCTCCACCAGGTGACATACAACCCCGGCTGGCGCAACGTCGGCTTGCCTTCGCTCGACGCCGACGGAAAGACCCCTCTCAAAAATCCGCCACTCGCTCTCGATCTGCACTACCTTCTCACCGCCTACGGCTCCGACGACTGGCAGGCGGAGGCGCTTCTCGGTAACGCCCTGATGATGCTGCATCGATTTCCAATCATCGCGCGCAAAGACATCACCCTTGCGCTCAGCCTGCTTCCCGCTGGCGCGTTCACCGTGGCCTTGCAGGCCTCCAAACTGGCCGACCAGATCGAGATGATCAAGATCACCCCATCCACGCTGGGCCGCGAGGAGATGGCATGGTTGTGGACTGCCTTGAAAGCCGACTATCGCCCGACCTTTCCCTTCCAGGTCTCCGTCGTGCTCATGCAACCGGAGTCGCAGCTCGGCTTCGCTCTGCCTGTACTCAGTCGCAGCATCGTTGCCAACCCCATCCAACCCGCACAGCTCCTGCAGGTCACGCCGCCCAATCAGCAGATCTCCGCCGCTCCGGGCGATACCGTCACCGTCACCGGCATCTACCTCAAGGGCGCAACCAAGGTCTCGCTTACCTACGCGCGGCTGGGAATACAGACGACCGTGGCGGCCACTTCGGTCACAAACAATTCACTCCAATTTGTCGTGCCCATCGAAACGGCGCTGCTTCCCTTCCCCGCCGGTATCTACGACCTCGCGGTGCTCTTCACCGACGCGCTCGGCAATGTAACGCAAACAACCGCGTCGCTTCCGCTGGCCGTCGCTCCCATCATCCAACTCGTACCCGCGCCTGTCGTGGCCAACTCCGCAACCGACACTCTGGTCACCCTCACCTTCAGCCCGTCAGCCCGTCCAAACCAGACCGTTTCGCTCTCCATTGGCAGCCAATCGGTCAACGCGCAGCCGTTTACAACCGACGAGACCACGCTCGAATTCCTCTTCGCACCGCCACTGGCCGCTGGCAGCCAACTGGCCAGACTTCAGATCGACGGAGCCCCCAGCCAGGTTCAGGTCGACTGGACCGCCACTCCACCGAAGTTTCTTGGCCCCATGGTGACAATATGAGCACCGCACAAATCAACGCGGCGGAACACGACCCGACCTCAACAGGCTCATGGGCCGAGGCCAACCAGGCCTGCTTGGTAATGGAGTTTGCACGGCTCCGCCGCAAGATGGATGCAACCGGCCCACAGGGAGACCATCCATTCCGCGGTCCCTCAATCGACGACTCACAGGATCAATACCGCACGTCGCTCAATCCCCCGCCGGCCATCGACCAGATCGCTGAGACCTTCGAATTAAGCACCTTCGAGCGCCATGTCCTCCTGCTCTGCGCCGGTATCGAAATGGACTCGACCCTTGCCGCGCAATGCAGCGAAGCTCTCGGCTTTGGACGGAACGACCGGCGCGGAGCCATCTCGTTCTCTCTTGCCCTCGCCGTACTCGATGATCCTCACTGGAGCGCACTGGCGCCGTCATCGCCGCTGCGCCGATTCCACTTGATAGAGCTCGAACCCGGCCACGGCCTCACCTCCGCGCCGCTGCGGATCGACGAGCGCATTCTGCACTATCTTGCAGGCGTAAACCAACTGGACTCGCGCCTCGAACTCCTGCTGCAAACTCGCAGTTATCCCGATTGGATCGCCGAAGAACACGCTGCACTCGCGAACGAAGCTCCACGGACCCTGGACATCCACTCCGCAGATGCTCCCGTCCTCCACCTTTGCGGCGACGACCCGCGCGGACAGGAGGACGTGGCCGCCGTCATTGCCCGTAACCTTGGGCGGCAGCTCTTCATCCTTCCCATCGAAAACATCGGTGGCCTCTCCGCCGCATCCTCGCGGCTCGGACACTCTGAAACCTTGTCCGCAGATCAGTCTGAACCGGCATCTCAGTTAGTCTCGCTCTGGGCACGCGAATCAGCCATTCTTCCCGCGGTCCTGCTGGTGCAATGCAGCACGGCCACACTCTCCGCCGCGGCCACACAGTTGATAGAACGTCTCCCCGCTCCACTCATCCTTGCAAGCCGCGATCCCCTCATCCTTGAACGTCGCCTGATGCGCCTCGCGGTGAACAAGCCTCACCCCGCAAGCCAAAAGCAGCTCTGGGCAAAGGCTCTGGGACCGGCTGGCGCAAGCCTCAACGGACATCTCGATGAGATCGCCGAGCAGTTCCGCCTGAACGCCGAGACCGTCGCCTCCGTCGGTGCTTTTGTCGGCATCGCGACAGACGACTCCGGCAAAGTCGATCCCGACAGGCTTTGGAGCACCTGCCGCTCCCTTTCACGGCCACGCCTCGATGATCTGGCCCAGCGAATCCTGCCCGTCGCCGGATGGGACGACCTCATTCTGCCCGAGCCCCAGAAGCAGGCCCTTCACCAGTTGGCGGCACAGGCGCGCCATCGCATGACGGTATACGAGTCGTGGGGATTCGCCGGCAAGGGCCGCCGTGGTCTGGGCATCAGCGCTCTCTTCGCCGGAGCCAGCGGTACCGGCAAGACCCTCGCCGCCGAGGTGCTGGCACGGGAGCTGCGCCTCGATCTCTACCGCATCGATCTCTCCGCTGTCGTCAGCAAGTACATCGGCGAATCGGAAAAGAACCTCCGGCAAGTCTTCGACGCCGCCGAAGAAGGCGGGGTCTTGCTGCTCTTCGATGAGTGCGATGCCCTGTTCGGCAAACGTTCCGAAGCCAGGGACAGCCATGACCGCTACGCCAACATCGAGGTCAGCTATCTTCTGCAGCGCATGGAAAACTTTCAAGGCCTGGCGGTCCTCACGACGAACTTCAAATCCGCCATGGACAAGGCCTTTCAGCGCCGTCTGCGCTTCACTGTCGATTTTCCTTTTCCCGGCGTCCCCGAGCGCGAAGCCATCTGGCAGCGTGCCTTTCCTCAAAAAACACCGACCAGCGGCCTGAATATCAAGCGTCTCGCCCAACTCAACATGACCGGCGGCAACATCCGAAACATCGCCCTGAACGCCGCCTTCCTCGCCGCCGAAGCCGGTTCGCCCGTCCAGATGGAGCACCTGCTGCTGGCCACGCGCCAGGAGGCGATCAAGACCGAGCGCCCCCTCTCCGAAAACGAGACCAGGGGGTGGGCATGAGCAAGATTCACGTCACCATCGACCGGGTGGTGCTCGGCGGCCTCGACGCCACGGCCCGTCACGCATTCGTCACCGGCCTCAAAACCGAGCTGGCGCAGGCACTGGCCGATCCGGCCCAGCGCGCTCACTGGCTCAGCTCCCGTCGCACCCCGGTCCTTCGCCTCGGTCGCGTTTCCCTCGGCACAGATGCCGGAGGAGCACGCAAGCTCGGCAGTCACGTAGCCAAAAGTATTGTCAGGAGCAGCAAGCCATGAGCGCCGCGTCCCTGGTCATGCTGTCCCGCGAAGCGGAGGCGTCTTCGAAGAAGACCTCAAAATCTCTGCGCGTCAATCAGCCAGGAGACGCTTACGAGCGAGAGGCCGACCGCGTCGCCGATACCGTCTCCGCAGGTGGACGCATTCCCGGCTGGTCGCTCGCCTCCACCGGCGCAGACCAGATTCAACGCGACACCAACACCACGTCTGCACTTCCGCCCGTGCAGCCTATCCAGATGATCGGCGATCCACAGGACCCGCCTCAGGCCAACAACTACGGCGATATGCTCGGCAAGATCGCCGAGGCCTTTCTGAAGACCCCTGCCGGAAAAGCTATCCTGCAGCACCTGACCGACGATCCGCTGGTGCAGGGCGTCAAAGATTTTGTTCAGACTCCTCAGGGGGTTGTCGTGGCCGGCAGTACCGCCATCGCTGCCATCTCCGGTTTAGCTGCCGCCCACAAGGGGCTTCCGGTCCAGCTTCCGCAAATCCCTCTCGATAAATTTGTCCCCGGCCTCAAGATGAAGATCGACGTCGAGGGCCCCCTCAACCATCCCACGCAGGGCTCGCTGATGTTCAGCTACGAAGGCGCGCCGCCGAAGAAAAAGAAAGGCGCGCTCACCGATAAAGACCGGTACCGCGCAGAGACCGCGCGCATCGCCGAAGATCAGAAAGACTTCCGTGCAGGCTTGGCACCCCACTCTCAGGGGCCGGTAGCTTCCCCCCAGGCGCAGCAACAGCAGGCTGACGAGCAGTTGGCACGCAAGGCAGAGTTGCGCCGACTGGGCAACATCCTCCAGCCCGGAGCCACGCACAAGCCCGGAGAGTTCACGCCCCTTGTCCCCGGCGCGCAGCCTCTCAGCCTGGGCATGAGAGATGCCGACCGCATTCCGGCCACCGACGCAACAAAGAATGAGAAGAAGGAAGAGATTCCCGTCCAGCGAAAGGCAGAAAGCGCCTGCTACGACGAGCAGGAGGCCGCACCCGAGGTCGAGTCCGTCATCAGCTCCTCGGGCCGTCCGCTCGACCGCGAGACCCGCCGCTACATGGAGTCGCACATCGGCTTCGACTTCAGCAAAGTCCGCATCCACACCGACTCCCGTGCCGCCGCCTCCGCCAAATCGCTGGGCGCCCGCGCCTACACCGTAGGCAACAACGTCGTCTTCGGTGCCGGACGCTTTGGGCCGAGCACAACGGATGGCCGCCGCCTACTGGCACATGAACTCACTCACGTCGTGCAACAAGGCGCGAGCCCAGGAAAGTTAAATACCAGGAGCGTCCTCCCCGCCGTCGTCACATCTGCGCCGCGTCAGATCCAACGCGATCCCGAAGAGGACAGCAAAGGAATCAGCTTTTCTGACCTGGGCGATTTCAGGAAAGTTTTACGGAAGCTCTCTGACAAGATTCCCGGCTATAAGCTGTTTACCGTCATTATCGGCAAGGACCCGCTCACCGGCGAGGCGGTCACACGCAATGCAACGAATCTCATAGGGGAGTTTCTCAAACTTGTTGGCGCAGAGCAAACCTTCAAAGACCTTGAGCAGTCGGGCGCGCTCAAACAGGCCTTCGACTGGCTTCAGAGTGAGGTCGGCAAGCTAAATCTCTCCGTTGAAAAACTCGAGGAACTCATCGCACAAGCGAAGAAAGCCGCCTGGGACAATAAGTTCAACGGCGTTTCAGCCGCTCTGCGCAGTGCATACGAAGTCTTCAAACCCACGTTAGAGAGTGTGAAGACATTTGCCGGCAATATCCTCCACAAGGTGGTCGAGTTCGCTGTCGACGGTGCACTCAAGCTGCTCGACAGCACGGGCGTTCTCAAGACCATCATCGGTTTGGGAGACGCCATCTCCGGCATCGTGAAAGACCCCAAAGGTTTCGCTACAAACCTGATCAAAGCGCTCCAGCAGGGATTCAGCCAGTTCGGAAAAGATATCGTCACGAATCTGAAGGAAGCTCTCATTAGTTGGCTCTTCGGCGAACTGGGCAACATCACACCGCCCAAAGACATCACCTTTGGGTCGATCTTCACCTTAATGCTTCAGGTGCTGAAACTCGACTATCAGGCGAACCTTCGGCCAAAGCTGGTGAAGGAACTCGGCGAAGAGGTGGTTTCAGGCGTTGAGCACGCCGTTGGCATCATCAATACGATTCGCACGAAAGGGCTGGGCGCGGCATGGGAAGAAGTGAAGCATCTGGCCAGCGATCTGTTGAACTCCTTCCTCACGGAGGCGCAGAACTGGGCAATTACAAAGGTCGTCCAGATGGCTGCCTTCAAGATCATTCAACTGGTCGCTCCGGGGGGGGCGATTCTCGAGGCTCTCCGGGCGATATACACCACCGTCGAGGTCATCATTCAGCAAGCAAAAAAGATCCAGGTGCTGATCGATGGAATCGCGAAATCCATCTCCAAGATCGTCGCCGGTCAGATTGGCGACGCCGCAAACTATATCGAGAACGTTCTGAACGGTGCTATTCCCGTCATGATCAGCTTTCTTGCCACCTACCTGGGCCTGGGCGACGTCGGCGAAGCGATTCGGCAACTTCTCAAGAAGCTCACCGACAAGATCGGTGCGGGCGTCGACAAGATCATCAAGTTCATCGCCGATAAAGCCAGGGCCCTGCTGGCCAAGGGCAAGGAAGCTGTGGGCAAGGTTCTGGACTGGTGGAAGCAGCGCAAAGAAGTCACCGAGGGAACCGAAAAACACTCTATCTATTTGGATGGGACTGAAGACCAGACCAGGCTGCTGGTCGCCAGTTTCCCCGCGCTCACATGGAGCAAGTTCCTTGCCGACAAGGCCGATGCGGTCAAGTCACCAACGCCAGAACAGAAAACCGCCGCGGAACAAATCAAGGTCAAAGCGCCCGAGCTTGAGAAGCGGCTGCCGCCCTCGAAAGATGACAAAGAAAAAGCAGCGAACGTCGAAGCAAAGCGAAAGTTGTTCGATGAGGTCGCCGCCTTGATTGTCGTCCTGGGACTGCACCGCGAAGCCGCAGAGCCTGCCTCCCTGATCACCTTCAAACCACTTGGAAAAGACGACGGCGGCACGGGGGCCATCGCCTCACCCCTCACTTCCAACTTCAAAGCGGGCACCCCACCTTCCGACAAGCCGGCGATTTGGACAAAGCTGGGAAGCCTCCTCAAAAAGAAAAACTACAAACGAGGACATCTTATCAATGAGAATCTGGGCGGCCCCGGCATTCGTAGCAACCTGACTCCCATCAACACCAAAGCCAACGCCGACCACTTGGCCAAAATCGAATCGAAAGTAAAAACCGCAGTTCTCGACGAGCACAAAGTCATGACCTATACGGTCGACGCAATCTACGACACTCGCGGCGAATCGGAAAAGCCAAAGCAAATGATCGAGCTTGAAAAGTTGCGTTCACAGAGAAAACTGACCACCGACGAAGCAACAGAACTGGCGGAATTCCAGGCCGAGCAGAATCTCTGCACCCACTTCAACTACGAGGCATTTGAGTTGGAAAACAAGGGCGCAGGATGGGTTCCCAAGAAAAACTCAGAATTGAAATTCAAGGGCAAAGTAGAAAACAAAATCGAATTGTAGACAGTCCGTTTCACAAAAGAGAGCTGGATTTCCAATGAGCACGTCGTCTCCCATTTCGCCCCGTCTCGTGAAAGGTGGCCTGGTCACGATGGACCCCACCACGTCCACGGTGCAGACCATCATCGCGCTGCAATACAATCCTGACTCGCTCTCGCGCACGCTTCAGATTCAATCCCTGCCCGGCGGCACCGACGGCACTCGCGTCGACGCCCTGCGCCTGCGCGGCCCCGCCATCGAGACCATCAAGATCGAGGCCGAGCTCGACGCGACCGACCAGCTCGAATTTCCCTCGCAGTTCCCCAACGCCGTGCAGTATGGCCTGCATCCGCAGCTTGCCCAGTTGGAGATGCTCATCAACCCCACCGTCGAAACACTCATCGCCGACGACAACATGGCCAACGCCGGTACGCTCGAGATCATCCCGCTCGAACAACCGCTCACCCTCTTCGTCTGGAGCAAGAATCGCGTCGCACCCGTCCGGCTCACCGAGTTCTCCATCACCGAAGAGGCCTTCGACACCTCGCTCAATCCCATCCGTGCCAAGGTCTCGCTCGGTATGCGCGTGCTCACGATCGACGACCTCGGTTTCCAGCATCCCGGCGGCCATCTCTTCATGGCCTACCTCAGCAACAAGGAAGCGCTCGCGGCGAAGGCAAAATCCGTCGCCCTCACCGTTCTCGGACTTGGAGGCCTGCCATGAACTACCCTCTGCAAACCCTCATCCAACTGGGCGTGGTGCCGTCGGTAAGCTTTCCCACCGACAGCCGCTACTACGGTTCAGCCACATTGCAATACACCGCGCCCAATGGCGAGGTGATCACGTATCTGGCACGGCGCTTTGTGCCTCAGCCCGGCGCGCCCAACTTCGCCACCATCGCCCAGCACACCGTGCATCAGGGCGACCGGCTCGACCTCATCGCCGCCAAATATCTTGGCGACCCGCTGATCTTCTGGCTGCTCTGCGATGCCAATGGAGCCATCGCCCCCAACGACCTGCTCGCCAATCCCGGACATGTCCTCGCCATTGTCACGCCGCAGGGCGTGCCCGGCGTGCCAAACACTTAAAGAAGGGTAAGGAGAAAATCTTGCTCGGTAGCGTTCAACTCACGTTGATGATCGGCCCCGTGGTTCCGCTCACGGTGCCGCGCGTCGTGCTCGATTCCCTCGCGGAGGTCGAGGTCAAAACCGAGGACGTAGGCCAGAGCGGATTTCAACTCGTCTTTAGCATCGACAAGCAATCCCCATTGCAGATTCTCTTTCTCCTCACCGGCGGCATGCCTCTGCTCTTCATGCGCGTCGTCCTGATCGCCACCGTCAACGGAGTAGCGACCGTGCTGATCGACGGTGTCATTACCAACAACGAGATCTCACCCGGCGACAAAGGCTCCAACTCGACCCTCACCATCACCGGCAAAGACCTCACCGCGCTCATGGACCAATCCGACTGGAGCGGCTTTCCCTTCCCTGCCATGCCGCCCGAGGTGCGTGTCGCCCTGCTCGTGGCCAAGTATGCGCTCTTCGGCGTCATTCCTCTGGTCATCCCCAGCATCCTGCTCTGCCTGCAACTGCCGATTGATCAGATCCCCGCGCAGCAAGGCACCGACCTCGCCTACATCCGTTATCTCGCCGACCAGGTGGGCTATGTCTTCTACATCGATCCCGGCCCCGTCCCCGGCATGAGCAAAGCCTACTGGGGGCCTCAGATTAAAGTCGGCACTCCTCAGCCCTCTCTCAACGCCGACATGGACGCCTACACCAACATCGAGAGCCTGCACTTCAAATTCAACCAGGAGAAGAACCGCATCCCCATCGTCTACATCAACAATCAGGAGACGGGCATCTCGATTCCTATCCCTATTCCTCCCATCACACCGCTCAATCCGCCGCTGGGGCTTATTCCGCCCTTTCCAACTAATCTCATTCCTCCCGACCTCAAGCCGTTTCGAGACGACCTGGCCAAGATGCCGATTCCTCAAGCCATCATGGTCGGCCTCGCAGCCGCCGCGCAGGCAGCCGAAGTCGTCACCTGCGAGGGCTCGCTCGATGTCACCCGTTATCGCAACATCCTCAAAGCGCGTGGCCTCGTCGGCGTACGCGGCGTCGGCCCCGCCTTCGACGGTCTCTATTACGTGAAAAGCGTCACGCACAAGATCAAGCGCGGCGAATACAAGCAAAGCTTCACGCTGACCCGCAACGGTCTCGTCTCCACAGTACCCACGGTGAACGTATGAGCCCACAGGATTCCAGCGTAGGCGGAAGCGCCAATCGCTACTACGGCAAATATCGCGGCCTCGTCGTCGACAATGTCGATCCGCTGCAGATCGGCCGCGTCATGCTGCAATGCGCCGACGTGCTTGGCGACATCCCCGGCAGTTGGGCGCTTCCCTGCGTCCCCGCCGCAGGCATGCAGGCCGGCATGTTCATCGTTCCGCCCATCGGCTCGCAGGTATGGGTCGAGTTCGAGCAGGGCAACCCCGATTACCCCATCTGGACCGGCGGCTTCTGGGGCCTCGTCGCGGATGTTCCCGTCTTCGCCACCGCACCGCCCGCCATTCCGCCCGGCCAGAACATCGTCCTCCAGACCAGCGGACAAAACACCCTCATCCTCAGTGACGCGCCACCAACTCCTGCAACCGGCGGCATCATCCTCATGGCGGGCACAGCCATGATCGTCGTCAACGAAACGGGCATTTACCTCAGCAACGGGCAGGGCGCGACCATCACTATGATCGGCCCCGCCGTAGCCATCAACCAGACCGCTCTCACCGTCGTGGGCGCCTAAGGAGAATCGACAATGCCAGGACCAATTCTGCACATGGGCGCCACCGTCCTCTGTTCTCACGGAGGCCAGGCCATCCCGACCGCACCCAGCCCGGTCGTCTTCGTCTCCGGCATGCCCATCGCCACCATCGCCGCACCCTACGCAATCGCCGGATGCACCTTCGTTCCACCCGCAGGCAACGGCCCCTGCATTACCGGACAGTGGATCGTCGGCGCAACCACAGTGTTTTCGCAGGGACAGCCCGTCGCCATCATGAGCGGGGTCTCCCTCTGCGCGCCAACCGGCACGCCCATGCTGCCCGTCAGCTCACAAACTCTGGTTCTGGCTTCATAGTTCTGTCAGTGAAGGAAGACGAAATAAGGAAGAAGCGATGAACACAAACGTCAATTTTCCCTTTCAATTCGACGGCCGGGGACGCACCCTCAACCCGCAGCAGGACTATCTGCGCCAGCTCGTCGAACAGGTCCTCTTCACCTCGCCCGGCGAGCGCGTCAACCTGCCCGACTTCGGCAGCGGTCTGCTCCAGCTCCCCTTCGCACCCAACAGTCTGGAGATGGCCGCAGCCACACAATTCACCGTGCAGGCGGCCCTACAGAAGTGGCTCAGCAACTACGTCCTTGTGCAGTCGGTCGTGGCCGACGTCGATGAAGCCAAACTCACCGTCACCGTCATCTACTCTCCCTTCAACACCGACGTCACCGAGATCCAGACCTTCGTCTACGGAGGCCCGCAGTGACCCTCTATGCCTGCTGCAACGAGAACCGCAAAGCCGCCATCCTCGGCAACCCCACGCTCAATGGCATCGACTACCTCGAGGTCCTCGACCACGCCGCCATTCCACTGGCGAGCCCACGGCAGCGCACCCTCCTCGTCCACTTTCTCAATCCGATTCCCCTTCCAACGAGTCTCAGCGTAACCAACATCCTGATCGACGGTGGAGAAAGCATCACCAACATCGCCGTGCAATGGGTCGCACCCGCCGCCGCTCCTCCCCCACCACCCCAGGCAAACGCTCAGGAGGCAGCCTACTTCTCCTCCCTGCCCGACGTGGCCAAAGTCCTCGTCGTTCGTACCGCCGAAGCGGGCGATTTCTCCCCCTACACGCTGCGCCTGATCAACAACGCCGCGCAGGCGCGCGAAGATGCCTTCGAACTCACCGAAGCCCTCACAGGCTTCGATCCCGAGCTGTCCGAAGTCGAGTTCTCCTTCAAGGTCGAATGCGGCCCTGACTTCGACTGCGCGCCACAATCGCCCGACTGCCCGCCCGACCTTCCCACGCCGCCGCCCATCAACTATCTCGCCAAGGACTACGGCTCCTTCCGTTCCATCCTTCTCGACCGCCTCAATCAGCTTCTGCCCAACTGGGGAGCGGCCACCGAAGCCGACCATGGCGTCGCCCTCGCCGAACTCATCGCCTACGTCGGCGACTACCTCAGCTACCAGCAGGACGCCGTCGCCACCGAAGCCTACATCGAAACCGCGCGCAGCCGCATCTCCCTCCGCCGCCACGCGCTGCTGGTCGACTACACCATCCACGACGGCTGCAACGCCCGCACCTGGATGCATCTCGAAGTCAACGCGCAGGCCTTTCTCGATCAGACGGTCACCCGCTTTTACAGCTTCGCTCCCGGCATGCCGTCGTCTCTCGCAGTCGGCGCTGGCAACGAGCAAGCCGCGATCAACGCCGGTGTCGTCGTCTTCGAGCCCATGCAGAATGCGGTGCTCTACCTCGAGCACAATCAGATGGCCTTCTACACCTGGGGAGACGCAAACTGCTGCCTTCCGCGCGGCGCGACCGAGGCCACGCTGCTCGGCAGCTTTCCCAATCTTCAGCCCGGCGACGTACTTCTCTTCGAAGAAGTGCTCGGCCCCCAGACCGGCAATCCTGCCGACGCCGACATCCGCCACCGCTGTGCCGTGCGACTCACCCAGGTCACCACGCAGAATAGTCAGGGCCAGCCGCTAGTCGATCCCCTCTTCGCAACCGGCAGCGGCGACACCATCCTCTCCGCCTCGCAGACGCCCACGCCCGTCACTGAGATCCAATGGTCCAGCGAGGACGCTCTGCCCTTCGCCCTCTGTCTCTCCTCCACCTTTATCGACCAGACCGGTAAAACTCAGACGCTCACCAACGTCAGCATCGTTCTCGGCAACAACGTGCTCGCCGACCAGGGACTCACTCTCTCCGCCGTCTCTCTCGGCTCCGTGCCCGAACCCTCCATTCCCCTGCCGCCCACACAGGACCGCTGCACCCCGTCCGCTCCCGCCAGTTTGCCGGTTCGGTATGGCCCCGTCCTTCCCGACAGCCCGCTCACCCAGGCCGTCGCACTCCCGCTGGCTGGCTCGCCGATCACCCCCGGCATCGTGCCCCTCGTCTCAAATGGCTTCGTCGCACTGAATGACACCAACGGCTTCACATCGCTCACCGTTCAGGCCGAGGCCCCGTGGAGCTGGCCACAATACTTCGGCATCATCGCAACTCCGAACACCCTGCACCCCGGCAACTTCGACCTTGCCCTGCTCTACACTCCCGCCGGTGGCCCTGTCGGCGTCACCGGACCGGTCGTTCTCGAAGACTTCCTCGACTGCTCGCTCACCAACACCGATCCCAACTACGTCGTCACCCAGATCAACTCCTTCTCCCAGTTCCTGCGCGTACCGTCCACCTACGTCGCTCCCGGTGTATCGCCAACCGTCTTCCCGGCAAATCCAACCATGCTCCCGATCACCGGCCCCATCGATCTGGTGGATTCCGGCGGCACCACCTACCTCACCGTCCAGGCGGCCAATCCGCTGGCATGGCCTCCGAACTTCGGCATCCTCGCCCAGGGAGATCAGTCGGAGCCTGACCTCTTCAATCTGCTCATCGTCTACGACCCAACCTCCGGCGGAGTCGGCGTGCATCTCCCCGTCCTCGTCGAGCAGTTCAACGATGTCACCCTGCAAAACGTCGCCGCCACCTTTGCCTCTGGCTCCGACCTTATCACCGTTCGCAGCTTCTCCGAAGAGCCGAACCCCAGCCTCTCCGCCTGCACCCTCATGCACTACGACCCCGACGAGGCCGTCCCCGAGATCACACTCTCCGGCGCCTTCGAAGGCAACACCACCACATGGGAGCCCGTGGCCAACCTACTCGAAAGCGGCGCCGCCGATACCAGCTTCGTCGTCGAGATCGAGTTCGACGGCACCGCCCATCTCCGTTTCGGAGACAACACCAACGGCAAATTCCCCGACAGCCTTACCCAGTTCCTCGCCACCTGCCGCATCGGCAACGGCACGGCCGGCAATGTCGGTGCCGAGAGCCTCGTCTTCCTCGCCACCGGCGACGGCCGCATCCAGTCCTGCACCAATCCCCTTCCAGCCTCGGGCGGCGTAGACCCCGAGACCGCCGATCAGATCCGCCGTCGCGCGCCGCAAGCGTTCATGACCCAGGAGCGCGCCATCACCATGACCGACTACGAGGCCATCGCCGAACGCAACACCCAGATCGACCAGGCCGTGGCTACCCTCCGCTGGACCGGAAGCTGGTACACCGTCTTCATCGCCGCCGAACCCAAAGGCGGAGGCAACCTCACTCCGGCACTGAGCAAGACGCTCACCCGCTGCATCAACCGCTACCGCCTCGCCGGACAGGACATCCAACTGCAATCACCGCAGTACCTGCCCCTTCAGATCAAGCTGACCGTATGCGTCGATCCCAGCTACTTCCAGGCCGATGTGCGTCAAGGGCTACTGCAGGTCCTCGGCAGCCAGCCACTGCCCGGCGGTGGCAAGGGCCTCTTCGCTCCCGACACCTTCACCTTCGGACAAACCGTATACCTCAGCCCCATCTACGCCGCCGCGCGCAAAGTCGCCGGCGTCACCTCTGTCACTGCCACCGTCTTCGAGCCGCAGGGCGTCAACAGCACCACCTATCTCGCCAACGGAGAGATCCCGCTCGGCCCATTCCAGATCGCCCAGATGGACAACGACCGCAGCTATCCCAACCACGGTCAACTTACCCTTGTTCTCAAGGGTGGAAAGTGAGGAGCCTATGAGCTGCACGGAAACCTCCGGCACATCCGGCTGCACCTGCGGCTGCTGCTCCGGCATCAGTATCGAGACGCCGGTCGGCGAGAACAACCTGCCCGGCCTCTCCGCGATCGCCTATCGCACCGGGACCTGGGCCACCTTCCGCGAGTCGATGCTGGCACGCCTCTCCAGTGCCGACTACCCAGCGCTCGCCTACCTCACCACCCGCGACACCGATGACTTCAGCATCGCCCTGCTCGACGCCAGCTCCGTCGTCCTCGACATCCTCACCTTCTACCAGGAACGTCTCGCCAACGAGAGCTACCTGCGCACCGCCACTCAGCTTCGCTCTCTGACCGAACTTGCACGCCTCATCAACTATCAGCCCGCACCGGGCATCTCGGCTGAAACCTATCTCGCCTTCACGATCAAGGCCGCAACCGGCCTGCCGTCAAACCCAAACACCCCGGCCATCACCATCCCCGCTGGCACGCAGGTACAGAATGTCCCCGCGCAGAACCAGTCTCCGCAGTACTTCGAGACATCGGCCGACATTCTTGCCAAGGCCGACTGGAACGCCCTTCCCATCTCCACCGGCCAGCCGTGGATACCACCCGGCGGCGACGGTATCTATCTCGACGGCACAACCACCCAACTTAACCCCGGCGATTCTCTTCTACTTCTGGGCATCGACCGCGAAGAGTGGACGCCCACTTCTACTCCCAACGAGCAGTGGGACGTGGTGACGCTCAACCAGGTCATCGTGGACACGCAGAACAGCCTCACCTGGGTCGGATGGGACACACGTCTCACCCACCGCACCGGATCGGGCACATCCCCAGCAACGTGGACCACCGCCAAGGTATTCGCCTTCCGCCAGAAGGCCGCGCTCTTCGGCAGCACCGCCCCCGACCCCAATCTTTTCGTCAACGCCAAGACTCCCGCAAAGACCAGCCTGCCCGGCCTGATCGATGTCAACACCCCAACCTCGTGGATATGGAAGAACTTCACCATCGCCTCCAGCAGCCAGATCGATCTCGACACCACCTACTCGAAGGTCGTCGTCGACACATGGTTCGCCCTTGTAGCCTCCGGCGACGTTCAACTCTACAAGGTCGCCTCGGTTGCTCCCGTCGCACGTTCAGGCTTCGCCATCAGCGCAAAGATCACCCGCCTCTCCGCCGATTACACCGACTCCAACATCGGCACCTATTTCCCGCTCCAAGCAACCTCCGTCCTGGCCCAGAGCGAAGAGCTCGTCATCGCCAGCCAACCCTTCGACTACGCACTCTACGGTGCCATCCTCGATATCGATGCCTTCCGTCCCGATCTCGTCGGAGCGCAGGCCGTGGCCATCACCGGCAAGGCGCAGAAGCTCAGCGTAGACACCTCCGCGTCCAGCCTCTCTTTCCAGCCCGACGACGGCTCCAATCCCCTTGCGCTCAAGCCCGGCGACATCGTTACGCTGATCGACCCCAGTCCCCTGCCCCTCAACACAGACGGCTCAATCCCCGACTGGATCGGCTCCGACGATACGCGCAACCTCCGCGTCTCCGACGCCAGCGGACGCACCGGCACTATCAGCGCCTCGCTCTCGGCCTTCTCACTCTCCCCCTCCAGCAAGTCTGATCCGGACATACAGGAGTTCGCGCTCGTCTCCTCCGTGCTGGCCGTCAACACACCCAGTCCGCACACGCAGATCCTGCTTGAGTCCCCCCTGACCAACTGCTACGACCGCACCATGACCACGGTCAACGCCAACGTCGGCCTCGCCACCGCTGGCCGCTCCGTCAGCGAGATCATGGGAAGCGGTTCCGCCGCCACGCCGAACCAGAGCTTTGTGCTGCGCCAGCAACCGCTAACCTACGTGCAGTCGCCAACTCCCACCGGCCGGCTCAGTACCCTCCAGGTCCGCGCCAACGGAGTCGCCTGGAAAGAAGTCGCCACCCTCTACCAGCAGAAGCCCTCGGCCACCGTCTTCTCCACGCTCAATCAGGCCGACAGCACCACCGAAGTCCTCTTTGGCGATGGCGTCGGCAACAGCGGCGAAGGAGCCACGCTGCCCACAGGCCAGAACAATATTCAGGCTACCTATCGCATCGGCTCGGGAGCAGCCACCAACGTCGCCGCCGCCACTATCACCACGCTCATCGACCGCCCGCTCGGCGTCAGCGGCGTCATCAATCCCGAGTCCGCCACCGGCGGCCAGGACCCGCAATCGATCACCGACGTCCGCCGCAACGCTCCGCTCTCCGTCCTCACTCTCGGCCGTGCCGTCTCCATCACCGACTATCAGAACTACGCCGCCACCTTCGCAGGCATCGCCAAGGCCTATGCCATCTGGATTCCCAGCGGCCCCAGCCGTGGCGTCTTCCTCACCGTCGCCGGAGCCGGAGGCGTGGCCCTGCCTCCGGGCAATCCGACCCTCGGCAATCTCGTCACCTCGCTGCACAACTACGGCAATCCGCTCATCCCGCTCACTGTCGTCACGTTTCTCGAAACGCTCTTCAGCTTCTCCGCCGACGTAGCCTACGACCCCAACTACGACTCGACCGTCGTCGAGGCCGCCATCGTTCAGTCGCTCCGCCAGAAATACAGCTTCGCCTGCCGCAGCTTCGGGCAAGGCGTCTCAGGAGACGAGATCGCCGCATTCATTCAGGCGATTCCCGGCGTCGTCGCGGTGAACGTGAAGACGCTCACCGTAGGAGCGACGAGCGCCGCCGGAGACCTCTCCAGTGGAAACTGGTCGGTCTACGCCTACAACCAGTGGAATGCGAACCCGATCACTCTCAACCGTCCATCGTCAGGATCGTACATGCGCATCTGCCCGGCCATTCCCGTGGCCAGCCCTGATTCTCCGCCGCAACCCGCCGAGGTTCTTGTCCTCGATCCCAATCCCAAGGCCGTAGCTCTGGGGGTGATGGCATGAGCATGCAAGGACTCGATCTCTTCCAGCTTCTTCCCGCCGTCTACCGCGTGCGCGATACGCAACTGGCCCAATCGCTGCCCCTGCTCACGCCCACCGAAGCAGCGACCCTCGCCGCGCTGCAACTGCTGACCGCGCCGTTCATGCCGCCGCTGCCGCCCGACCAGCAGGCGCTCTTCGATCAGCTCACCGCCAAGGCCTCGCGCGGCCCGCTCGAATCCCTACTCATGGTCATTCAGGAGCAGCTCTGCATCGTCTCCGACGACCTCGACCAGCTCTACGACGACCAGTTCATCGAAACCTGCGCGCGCTGGGTCATCCCCTACATCGGCGACCTCATCGGCTACCAGTCGGTGCGGGGCATCGCCCCCTCCATCGACAATCCACGCGCCGAAGTCGCCAACACCATCTCCTTCCGCCGCCGCAAAGGCACCGTGCTGGTGATGGAACAACTCGCCCGCGACGCCACAGCCTGGGGAGCGCACGCCGTCGAGTTTTTCCGCGTCCTCGCCGACACCCAGTACATGAACCACATCCGCCTCCAGAACCATTACGCTCCCGACGTTCGCAACTGGAAGGCAGGCCTCTACATCGAAACCGGCTTCGACCGCACCGCGCACAAGGTCGATGTCCGCCGCATCGCCTCCGTCATGCCCACCGAGCAGGGCCGCTACAACATTCAGAACATCGGCATCTTCCTCTGGTCGCTCGGCGCGTGGAGCATCACCAACTCTCCCGCGACCCCCTCCGCCGCCAACGCACCCGGCAACCCGGAGTGCTTCCGCTTCAGCTCCCTCGGCATGGACATCCCTCTCTTCCACAAAGCTCTCTCGCAGGGAACCGATATCACCGACCCCGCCCGTCCCAACAATGTCCCCGATCGTCTCCGCCGCCGCGTCCTCTGCGACGACATCCAACGCGGAGTGGGAGCCGGCTACTACGGCCCCGGCAACAGCCTCGTCATCTCGATCAACGGCCAGCCCCTCAACCCATATGAGATTCAAGTATGCGACCTCGCCGGGGCCGAAGGCGCATGGGCCAACACCCCGGTCCAGAGTCCCTTCGCCGCAGCCATCGATCCTGAACTCGGCCGCCTCGCCCTGCCAGCCACCGCCGTCGGCACACACGCGCCCACGGTCGAAGTCTCCTACGAGTACGGCTTCAACGCCGACCTCGGCGGAGGAGAGTACGCCCGCGCCTCCGGCGGCAACGGCAACACCGGCTTCCTCGTCACCGACCCGGCGTGGATCGTTCCCTTCCCCGACACCGCTACGGCTCCTCGCTACACCGACCTGCAAGGCGCTATCGACTTCGCCATTGGCGAGTTCGCCGAGAACGGCCTGATCGCCGTCGAGATCACCGGCTCGCAGATTTACTCGCCCGCCGGACAACTCCTCATCGACCTGCCCGCCGGAACTACCCTCGAACTGCGCGCCGCCGACGGCGCACGCCCTACCCTCCTGCTCGAAGACGAGATCGTCATCACCGGCGACGCCTCCAGCACAGCGGTCCTCAACGGTCTGCTCATCGCCGCCGCTCCGGCAACCGTACCCGCGACTCCTTCGCCTGTGGCGCTGGTGCATGCACCGGCGTTGTTGACGGACGGCAGCTACAGCCACCTCGGCCAGCTCAACCTCACCCACTGCACGCTCGTCCCCGGATGGTCGGTCAACCCGCAGGGAGAACCTCTCTTCCCCACCAGTCCTACGCTTCTGGTCGAACCCGCAGGATTACAAGTCATCGTAGCCCGCTCCATCCTCGGCCCCGTCCGCGCAACCAGAGTCGTCACCTTCAGCGCATCCGACACCATCCTCGACGCGACCACCACCACCGGCATCGCCTACTCCGCTCCCGACGCCGCAGCCGATGGCCCCAGCGGCGGAGAACTTACCCTCGTCGGCTGCACCGTCATCGGCAAGGTCCACGCCATCCTCTTCACCCTCATCTCCGACAGCATCTTCTGGGCGTGGCTCGCTCCCGGAGACACATGGGCCGCGCCGATGATCGCTGACCGCAAGCAGGCCGGCTGCGTCCGCTTCAGCTATCTGCCCATCGGGGCCATTACGCCGCGGCGCTTCCAGTGCGTCGAGAAAGCTCCCGGCACACCGCAGCCGCTATTTTTCGCCCTGCGTTACGGGCATCCCGGCTATGGCAAACTTCTCGCCACCACCAACGATCGCATCCGTCGCGGTGCCGACGACGGCGGCGAAATGGGCGTCTTCCACTATCTACTGGGCCCGCTGCGCGAGACCGATTTGCGCATCCGCATGCAGGAGTATCTCCCCGTCGGCATGGAATTTGGACTGATTTACCAGAACTGAGCGAAGAGAAAGACCGAACAAAACGGAACAGAACGAACAGAGACCAGCAGGAGGCAGCACCGTGAGCTTCGATACAAGCCGTTTTACCTTCGATCCCTTCAAGAACTACACCGGCGTCGTCATGGAACAGGGCCGCGTCCAGCTCGACTCCGACTGGAACGACTGGCTCGCCCAGCTCTTGCGCCGCATTCAGGCAGGCACGCTCGACATGCTGGGCCACGCCGCGTACCCGGCAACCACCCCCTACGCCTTCCTTATAAACCTCGATGGCACAGGCAATCTCACCATCGGTCCCGGACGGATGTACATCGACGGCCTGCTTGCGGAAAATCACGGCGACCCCGCCGCCGCAACCTGGGACCCCGCCCTGGCCGAGCTCTCCGGCTCGCCGCAGCCCGCGCCGTCGGCGGAGACCGGAGCCATCTCCTTCACCAGCCAACCGTGGCTGCCCGGCGTCACGCTGCCTGCAGGCGGCGGCACCTTCCTAGCGTATCTCGACGTCTGGACACGCGCGGTCACCTATCTTGAGGACTCGAACCTCATCGACCCCGCCGTCGGCATCGACACCACGGGCCGCCTTCAGACCGTGTGGCAGGTCAAGCTCGCCGCCATGAACGCAGGCGTCACCTGCGCCACTGCGGGCAGCCCATGGCCAGCGGACTCAAGCGGCCTGCTGACCACAGCGCCCATCGCCAACACACCCTCCGGCCCCTGCTGCCTCACGACCAACACCGGTTACACCGGCATGGAAAATCAGAACTACCGCGTCGAGGTCCACATCGGCGGCCCCGTCGGCACCGCCACCTTCAAGTGGTCGCGCGACAATGCCTCGGTCGAAACCGGCGTCACCGGCATCCTCGGCGTGACCAACTCCGTCGGCGTTGCAGCCAGCCAGCTCACCGTGCTCAGCATGGGCCGAGACCAGGTGCTCGGCTTCGCCCCCGGCAACTGGATCGAAGTCATCGATGACGACCTTGAGCTGGCCGGTCTGCCCGGCGAGCTGCATCTCATCGACACCATCGACTTCGCCGCCAAGACCATTACCCTCGACAGCAACGTCAGCGCCGCGAGCTTCCCCGTCGATGGCTCCAACCAGACCACGCCCAGCCGCCACACCCGCATCCGCCGCTGGGACCAGTCCGGCAAAGTCTTCGCCAGCGACGGCACCACCCTCATCACCGACCTCGGCGCCGCCGGCAGCACCGGCGCAATCCCCATCCCCGCCGCCGGAGCCGCAGTCATCCTCGAGAACGGCGTCACCGTCTCCTTCAGCCTCAGCTCGTCCACCGGCTCCTTCAACACCGGCGACTTCTGGACCTTCGCCGCCCGCACCGCCGACGGCAGCATCGAGCAGCTCAACAACGCTCCGCCACGCGGAATCCACCACCACTACACCGGCCTCTCCGTCGTCAACTTTGCCACCGGAACTGCCACCGACTGCCGCAATCCCTTCGAGCCCTGCGAGGGCGGTGGGTGCGGCTGCTGCACCGTCACCGTAGGCGATGGCGTCGAAAGCTTCGGCCAGTACACCTCCATTAATGACGCCATCAAAGCCTTGCCCGACGCAGGCGGCGAGGTCTGCATCCTGCCCGGCCGCTACTACGAGCACGTCTTCATCGAGGGCTGCCACGACGTCATCGTCCACGGTTGCGGCTACCAGACCCGGCTCGCTTCACCCTCTCTCCAGCCTGCGCCGCCGCCACCCGCTCCCATGAACCAGGCGGCTGGCCAACCAGCCGCGCCCCCTGCTGCTGCACCTGCACCGCCTCCCGGTCAGTTCAACGCCGTCATCTCCATTTCAAGCTCGGCGCACATTCAACTGCGCGACTTCGCCGTCGAAGCCGACACCGATGAGGTCGGCATCCTCATCGATGGCACAGGAGATCTGGTCGTCCAGCCCGGCAACGTCATCGAAGTTCAAGCCGCTTCAAACAATCCTGCCGTCTTATCCAGCGCTCAGGCCTTCAACATCTTCGGCGCAATCGACATCACCGTAGAAGACCTCTTCCTTACCGCATCGACCCTGCCCGCAATTCTCGCCAAGCTGGTTCGCCTGCTGCGCATCGACGACAACCGCGTCGCCATGCAGGACGTCGCCAGCATCTGGCCAGCCATCTGGGTCAGCGGTCAGGAGATCCACATCGACCGCAACTTTGTCGGCATCCAATCCACCGCCATATTCAACGAATGGATGTCGACAGCGGTCACCAACGATCTCGCCTCCAGCCCTGCGTCAGCAAGCGCGGAGGCCACCACAACCGCAGCCGCTCCTGCGACAGCCACCGCGAAGAGCTCCAACTCCTCGGCCAGCCAAAAGGTCGCCGCGCAAATAGCGCAGAAGCGTTCCAAGGCGACCGCAAAGCAACAGGCGGCCAATCCCGCAGCGGTCATGGTGCAGGAGGCGGACACGGCCGTCTTCCTGAGCGCAGCGGTCGCCAAAAACCGTGGCGGCATCCAGATCGGCGGCAGGTCGCGCAGCGTCTTCGTCATCGACAACCTCATCCAGGGCGGGCGCGGCAACGGCATCACCCTCGGCAGCTTCGACGTCCTCGACGCCAACGGCAACGACACCAGCTCGACCATCGGCGTCATCGTCTTGCAGGAAGACCCCTGCTCCACCACCGGAACCCTGCAGCCGCCCACCACAGTCCCTACCGGAACCGGCACGCCCGGAGGCTCCATCGTCGCTGGCGGCCCACTGATCGACATTCTCATCGACCACAACCGCATCCTCAACATGGGCATGTGCGGCATCGGGCCCGTGGGCTTCTTCGATCTGCGCACGGTCTTTGAAATCATCACCATCGAAAATCTCACCATCACCTCAAACACCATCACCAACGTCCTGCTGCGCGACACCGCCGCCGTCAACACTTTCGGCACCGCCGCAAGCTCGCAGGCCTCCGCCAGTACCAATGCAACCGACACAACCACAAGTTCGTTCGCCACCGTCGGGACCGTCAATGCCGGAACCTCGACCCCTTACGGGGCCATCAGCGTCTCTTCCGTCGAAAACCTCGTCATTCGCGACAACGCCATCACCAACTTCGGCAGCAAGCCCGGCATCGCGGCCAACGGCATCTTCATCCTCATCGGCGAGATGGTCGAGATCAGCCGCAACCAAATCCTCGAAACCCGCGACTGGACTCAGACCACCAACGACACTCCCGTCAATCCGGGCGGGATCCATGGCGGCATCGTGATCGCCATCGTCACGCCTCCTTCGATCACCAACGCCACTGCGCTCACCGCGTCTTCCAACGCCCTCTTTGAACCCGGCCTCCCCGCTCTCCGTGTGGAAGAAAATGTCGTTCGCGTAGCCCTCGGCCAAGCCTTCGTCGCCCTCGGCCTCGGCCCCTTCGCCATCTCCAACAATCACTTCACCTGCGGCGGCACCATCCGCGGCCGGGGAACACCGATGGCCCAGACCGTACTCATTCTTAATCTCGGCACCGCCATCGAAGCCGCCGCCACGACTCGTCCTTCCGGGGTCAACAGCGGATTGGCCGGCTACGCCGTTGCGGAGTCTGCCCCAACTCTCTCTGCATCCTCCAACGGCACCGTGCTCTTCACAAACAACATCTGCCAGTTGGAAGCGCGCGCCGACCGTCAGCGCTCCATCACCTCCGTCACCATCATCAGCACCGACAACCTCATCTTTTCGAACAATCAACTCTGGTTCGACAGCGCCACCATCGATGCGTTCTTCGACGCTTTTCTCGCCGCAGGTACCCTCACGGCCACCGGCAATCGCTTCCAGGAATCCGCGGCCTCCGTTTACTTATCCGGCCTCACCGTCGCACCCTTCAACATCACCACGCAGAACATCTCCACCTTCTGCCTGCTCGTCAGCGGCGCAAACCAGATCAATACCTCCAACCTCGCCATCGTCAATGCGTTTTTTAACAACATCTGCGCCAGCCTTCAAAAGCAGTAGCGCTCGCGTGCCAATCAGGATCGAATCCATTCCAAGGGAAAGAGCAGCGAAAGGATGCAAGCCATGAGTACACGCTCCACCACCGGAAGCAGCACTGCCGGAAACACCACACCGCCGACTCCCGCTCAGATCAGCCAGACCACTGTCGCCACCCTCGCCGCCGCCGACACCGGCTCTACCCAGACCATCCTGAATCTGAAGATGGTCCACCAGGCACGCCTCTCGCAGTTGAAGCGCACCGCCGAAACCCTCAAGCAGCAATATGGCGCAGACGATCCCAGCGTCAAAGCAGCCGAATCGGCCGTCAAAGCGGGATCGGCCAGAGTCACGCGCATCACGGCTGCCCATCAGGAACTCGATACACCCGCGCCGCAGGCCTCCGCCGACGGATGGGTGCTCAACGGCCGCGTCTACAGCTCAGACCTGAAGCCCCACGCCAAGTACACCGTCTTCCTCGTCGACGGCCAAAAAACATATCAGGAGGCCTACGGCTTCGCCTACACCGACGAGACCGGATACTTCCTGTTCAACGTCGCAGCAGCAACCGCAGGCAAAGACACGGCGCAGGCCACGGCGCCTCTTTTCATCGCCATGACCAACACCAAAGGAGAGCCCATCTACCTCGGCACAACGCCCTTCCAACCCGCTCCCGGCAGCGTGACCTACCAGAACATCACCATCCCCTCCGGAACCCAGCCACTAGGCGACCCGCCAACTGCCGTTCGCGATGTCGCCCTGCCAAGCCGGAGGAAGAAGGCCGCTACAAAAAGCGCAAAGTGAAATCTGAAGCTCTTGCGCTCCTGCCAGAGAAGAGCTTCCAGCTATCGCAGCTCCGTCCCCAGGCTTCCCGGCTCAGCGCGAATGCCGATCTCATCCGAAGTCATACCCCCCGCGCTGGCTCCCAGCCGAATCTCCCCGGCCGTTCTGGACGTCCGCACAACGACCAGCGCGCGTCCATGAAAGAGTGCGCGGTGGTTCCCCTGATACGCCTCCGTACTTGTTCCGTCTCCATTGCCCACGGCAAGAATCGTGCCGGGACCGCTTATTGTGAACGCGGCCTCACTGGCTGCGTTGGGTTGCAGTCTCCCCTGCGCATCGAGCGCCTCCACCGTCACATAGGAGAGGTCCTCGCCATCCGCGTGCAGCACCTTGCGATCTGCCGTGAGGCGAACCTTTACAGGATCGCCCACAGTCTGCAGCACATCCGTCGTCACCTCACGATCGCCATTCACGCCGACCGCCTTGAGCGTGCCCGGCGCATAAGGAACGGTGAACAGAGCCCTGCGCTCCTGCTCCACACCCGTCGGCTTCTCCCCTACGAGCTTGTCGTTGAGATACAGGCGCACCTTCTCCGTACCGGCATAGACCTCCACCTGCATCTCTTTTCCATCCTGCCCGGGCCACGTCCAACTCGGCAGCGTCGGATAGACCGCCCAACCAATCGCAACGATCTTCTTGCCCTCCGGCTCCGGCAGCCGCACAGTAGCAAACACTCTGTCTCCGCCGTTCCACAAGATATCCCGATAGTAGGACTGTGGCTTCCGATAGCCGGTCAGATCGATGTCTCCCGAATCCGCCGCATGCCACGGAAAGCCGGGAAACATCAACTTCATCATCGGATCTGGCTTTGCATCCTTCGGCTTCGCCATCGCTTCGAAGGGATCTTTTCCATCCGCTCCCATGTTGGCCATCATCTGGCCCATCATCGCGGCAACCTTGTCTACCTGCCCCGCTTCTTCCGGCGTCACGTACGACCAGCTTCCAATTCCCGACTCCCCGAGATAGTCCATTGCCGTCCAGACAAATTCCCCGAGGATGTAGGGATGCTCCTGCGTCAGCTTCCAGTTATCGAACGCAGCCGACGACAAGGATTCAGTCGTCACCATGATTCGGCTCGGAACCCGCTCATGGTCCTTGGCCTGGTTCTGCTTCAGGTTGTAGTTGTAGCCGCCGATGTCGAGATGAGACATCACCGCGTCTGTACTCGGGGTATAAGTCGCGCCAGGAAACGCCTCCGTCAAAGGCCGGGTCGCATCGAGCGAACGAACCCGGTCAGCAAGCTCTTTGGCAATGGGACCGCCCTTCGGCGTCCACGCCTCGGGAATCTCGTTGCCGATGCCCCACATAATGATCGACGGATGATTGCGGTCGCGCAGCACCATCGAGTCGATGTCCCGCTGCCACCAGTCGTTGAAGAAGCGTGCATAGTCGTACTTCACCTTGCTCTTCGTCCAGACATCGAACGGCTCATCCAGCACCAGCAGCCCCAGCCGATCGCACGCATCGAGAAAAGCAGGCGACGGCGGATTGTGCGCTGTGCGCACCGCATTGAAGCCCGCAGCCTTCAGAAGCTCGACCTTGCGTTCTTCAGCGCGGTCAAACGAGGCAGCTCCAAGAACATTGTCGTCATGATGAACGCTTCCACCCACCAGTTTGATGGATCGACCGTTCAGCAAAAGCCCCTTATCGACCGACCATGAAAGCGATCGCACGCCAAAGCTGGTCTCGACCCGGTCAACCACCTTGCCCGCCAGCACCAGTTCGGTAACAGCGCGATAGAGCGTCGGCGTTGCCGGAGACCACAGCGCAGGGCTTGCCAGTGCAATCTTCTGTGTCGCCTCTTCATGCGATCCCGCGCCCACCTGCACCTGCGACTCCTCTTTCGCAACCGGCTGTCCTGCTGCCGAGAGCAGCGTCGTCCTCACCGTCGCGCTGCCTGCACTTGCAGAATCGTTTTGCAAACGGGTCTGGACAAGAACGCTTGCACTCGCGTCGGTGGCTTCAGGGGTGCCGACAAAGACTCCCCACGGCGCAACATGAAGCGGCTCGGTAACCACAACGCGGACATGCCGGTAGATTCCCGAACCGCTATACCAGCGGCTGCTTGGCTGCTCAGAATCATCGACCCGCACGGCAAGAACATTGGCCTTCGAGAAGTCGAGGTCGTGCGTCAGATCGAACCGAAAGCTGGTGTACTCATAAGGATGAATCCCAAGCTTCTTGCCGTTCAGGTAGATGGTCGCATTCGACGCAACGCCATCGAACTCGACACTCACCTCTTTCCCTTTCCAACTGGCAGGCGCGGTGAAGGTCCTTCGGTACCAGCCGATACCGGCAGGAAAGTATCCACCGCCCGAGCCGGTCAGGTTCTTCTCGTTCGGAGCCTGTTCGATGCTCCAATCGTGCGGCAGGGTGACGGAGCGCCAGTTAGCATCCGCAAAAGACGGCGCTTCGGCACCAGCAGGATCGCCCAGCAAAAACTTCCAGTTCGCATCTGCGTTGAGCTGTTGCCGCGGCGACCGCGGCTGTGCGGCCCTCATCGAAGCTGTCGACAGCGCTAATGTGGCGAGAGCGGTCAGGACCATCAGACGGTGTGTTCTTTGCATCGCAAGTCTCCCTTTTGCTGCCAATGAAGTAGGGCCCATTCGTTACAGTTGCAAACTAGGTGGCGCGCAAGCCAAGCAAGAGGATGCGCACCGTCTCGCGGAAGAGAAGATCGATTGGCTGGCCGTACTCTTTCTCCACCCGGCTTCCCAGGGACGCCAGCCGTCGCTGCGTTCCGATGACAGCATTCACGATCGAGTGCATCGTAAGGTCCGGATCCACATCAGAGCGCAGCGACCCATCCGCAATCCCGTCCCGAATCAAAGCGGCAAACGCCCCAAAGCGGTCTGGAAATATCCGCTCTTCCACCGCCAGCAGGCGCTCCACCGGCCAGTCGAGCGCGTACATCGCGTCGAACTGCGCCATAAAGCGCACCCGCCCAGGATGCTCCGCCAATTCGTCTCCGAAGGCCTGCAACAAAGCAGTGATCTTTGCCAGCGCAGACCCCGCAGTGCCTGCGGTGGACGCCTGAATCTCACCCGACGCTTGCCCCATCGCCTCTTCGACCAGGGCCCAGACGATCTCATCCTTGTTCGAGAAATACTCATACAGCGTCGAAGCCCGAATCCCTGCCGCAGAGATAATGTCCGCCAGCGGAACGCGGTCAATGCCCCGCACATCGAAGAGCTCCTGCGCCGCAACCAGGATGCGTCGTCGTTGCCTTTCGCGGTGAGCGCGGTAAGGGGCCTTAGGTGCGGTTGGAGATGCAGCAGTCATTCGATAAAGTCCGTCTCGTTCAAATTTGAATATAATGTTCGAATTTGAAAATACGATACGAAATCATTCGACACGAAACTGTCAACAAAATTCTGAACTCCGGTGGATATTCCTTAGAACGTTAAAGTCCAAGACCACGCATCTCGACGGCACAGTGGAGAGACCCCTGTATTCGCCGTTGTTCTTGTCGTTGCCTGTTCTCTCTAGCCGAACACGCCACTTCCCCTTAGCAGGACCCCGGAGAGGTCATTCAAACCGAACGTGCTGCCGCCTGCCGCAGCACCTCAGCCGCACTCTCCGCCGTAATGTCCCGCTGCGGAGAACCCAGTAGCTCATACCCAACCATGAACTTCCGAATCGTCGCCGACCGCAGCAGCGGCGGATAGAAGTGAGCATGGAAGTGCCATTCAGGATGCTCCTCCCCATCAGAAGGCTTCGGATGCAGCCCCATCGAATAAGGAAAAGGCGTATCGAAGACCCGGTCGTAGGTCGAAGTCACCGCCTGCAGCATGGCGGCAAAGTCGTCCCGCTCCGCATCGGTCATGCTCTCCAGATCGGCGATATGCCGCAGCGGCAGAATCATCACCTCGAACGGCCACACCGCCCAGTAAGGAACCACGGCAACAAAGCTGTCGTTCTTTGCAATCACCCGCTCGCCGAGCCGGACCTCCAGCTCCCGGTAAGCGCAGAGCAGGCAGCAGCCATGCTCATCGAGATAAGCCTTCTGCCCTGCAAGCTCGGAGACGACCTCGTTCGGAATCGACCGGCTCGCCCAGATCTGCCCATGCGGATGGGGATTGCTCGCGCCCATCATCGCACCTCGGTTCTCAAAGACCTGAACGTAAGAGATATCGTCCCGCGAACCCAGTTCTTTGAACTGCTCGTCCCAGACATCGACCACCTTCCGAATCTCAGGCACCGACATCTTCGCGAGCGTCAGGTCATGCCGCGGCGAAAAACAGATCACCCGGCAAATGCCGCTCTCCCCTTCGGCGACCAGAATTCCCTTGCCTTCCTCGTCGCTTGAAAATAAAGGAGCATCGAGCTTCAATGCCGCATAGTCGTTCTCAAAGACATAGGTGCTGGCGTACTTGTCCGTACGTGCACCACCGGCGCGAACATTACCCGGACACAGATAGCAATCGGGATCGTACCTCAGGGCCGCCGCAATGACGGGCTTCTCCATCTGTCCCTGCCAGGGCCGCTGCGTGCGGTTCGGCGAGACCAGGACCCACTCCTGCTTCAATGGGTTGAACCGGCGATGAGGGTTTTTCTGCGCTAATGGATTCACTGAACACCGCCCTTCGCCGCCATCGCCAGCGCGCCATCCGTAGGAGCGCTGATAAAGCAGTCAGCCGAAATACCTGAAGCAATCTTGTACTCGTTGCGCACAGCCTCGACGAACGCCTCAGCCTTGTCCACGCTGACCAGGTTCACGGTGCATCCGCCAAATCCACCGCCCGTAATTCGAGCGCCGAAACACCCCGGCTGCCGCACCGCAATCTCCACCAGCGTATCCACCTCCGGCGCACTGGCCCCGAAGTCGTCACGCATACTTGCATGCGCCTCGATCATCAGTTCGCCAAACCGCTTCACGTCTCCGCGAAGCAAAGCACCCTTGGCCTCCATGACCCGCACATTTTCGCTGATGATGTGTTTGCACCGCGCAAAGCTGGTCGCGCTCATCTTGTCCTTGCAGGCTTCCAGGTCCGCGAGCGTAGCATCGCGCAACAACTCGATTCCCGGCCGCTGCTGTCGCAGTACCGCCTGCCCAGCCTCGACCTCGTCGCGACGATCGCCATACTCGCCACCCGCATGTTGATGCTGCACCATCGAGTTGCAGATCACCACCCGCACTTCAGACGGCAAAGGCAGCAGTTCAAATTCGAGTGAACGGCAATCGAGCAGCATCACGCGCCCGGCAACGCCTCCGGCTACGATGAACTGGTCCATAATGCCGCTCTTGGCGCCGACAAACTCGTTCTCTGTCCGGCGGCAAAGCGTCGCGACCGTCTTCAGCGGAAGCTCCTTGTCCGCGTGCGCCAGCAAAGCCATCGCTGTTGCAACTTCCAAAGAGGCCGACGAACTGAGTCCCGCGCCTACGGGCACGTTACCGGAGAGGCTCATGCTGAACCCACTCACGGCAATGCCTTCCAAGGCAAGACTCCACACCACGCCCAGCGGATAGTCGCTCCAATGTCCTTGCGGCGTCCGTCCCAGAGATGCAAGCTCGAACGAGACCTCTTCGTCAAAGTTCAGCGAATAAAACACGGCACGCCCATCGTCGCGCGGACTGATAACGGCAACCGTACTGAAGTCGATGGTCATGGGCATCACAAAGCCGCCCGTATAGTCCGTATGCTCGCCGATCAGATTGACGCGCCCCGGCGCTCCGAACGCCCGCCCATCAAGCCCAAACCGCTGCCGATGCACACGCAGCGCCTCCACTCCATCCAGCTTCATCGACAGTACCCACAGACTTTAAATTGCAAGACCTCTTCATCCTACAACCTAATCCGACTTCAATGTACGCGTTTACCTGCCGAAGAATGGTTGCCCATGCGGCGAATCTCACTTCCCGCCAACAGGAAGGCCCCAACGCCATAGGTATAGCTCGAACTGGCCTTGAACGGAGCGGGTTCGGCCCCTGTTTGCTGGATGCATCCTAAACGACCATCGGTGTAGACATGGTGCAACATTCCCGCCCATGCCTTTTCGATTACCGGACGATAGACCTTTCTGCTCAGAATCCCCTCGTTGACGCCCCACGCCATTGCGTACGTCATCAGGGCTGAACCCGACATCTCCGGCAACTCATAGTTGCTCTGGTCAAGCAGCCCCGAGCGCCACAGCCCGTCCTTGCCCTGCAACGAAGCGATGCGCGCCGACATCTCCTGCAACTGCTTCACGTACTTCGGGCGAGCCGGATCGTCCTTCGGCAGGTATTCGAGCGTGCGTGCAATGCCGCCCATGACCCATCCATTTCCCCGCCCCCAGAACATCCTCTGCCCATTGGCCTCGGTCTTGGTCAGGTAGCTCGCATCCCGCGCGTACAGGTGTTCCTTGGTGTCATACAACAGGTCGGAGGTCTTCCACCACTCCTCGTCAAGATAGGAGATATATCTCTGGTCGCCAGTCGCGGCATACATCCGCGCCCATACCGGAGGCCCCATAAACAGAGCATCGCACCACCACCAGGGCAGCTCTTTGCCCGGAATCTTCGACATCCGCGGCGCAGCCAGCACAGCATCCAGCTCGTCGCGCGTGGGCTGCATCATCGCCGGATCTTTCTTCAACAGATAAAGCTCAAGGTAAGTCTGCGCCACGCTCTGATCGTCCGCATTCGGCAGGTGCGAGCGCAGCTTCCAGTCAAACTTCGTTCCCATGGCCATCATGGCATCGCGATACTTCGGATCGTTCAGCGACTCCGAAGTCGCCATGAAGCCGCTGTACAAGATGCTCCACGTCCAGATCCGGTCGAAGTAAGGCTCAGACCGCGCAAGCTGCCAGTCCGCAACCTTGCGCATGGCCTTTTCTACCGCGACAGGCGAAGCCTTATAAGAAAGATCGTTAGCCAGCGGCCCCGGATCGTCGGGATCATCGCCAAAGTGGCGCGAGTTGTCCTTGGCGATTCCAGCCAGTTGCTTCGCCGTCGCATGTTCATACGACACCTGCTGCGCCACGACCTCCTGCAAGCCAAAGCTCAAGAGCAATACCGGAACAACCGCGCTATATTTCCAGCCAAAGCGACCCATCTTTTATCTCCCGTAAGTCAGTCTGCAAAAAAAATGCGGACAGACGCAAACAGCGCGACTGCCCGCCTGGAGGGGTGTTACCTGAAACGTTAGAAGTTGACGTGGCCGGCGAACTGGAAGTCACGGTTTCCCTTGGCTGAACCTACCGAGCCAAAGTTAGCGGCACCCCATGCTGTTGCGATGCCACCGAACGTATTTTTGTTGGGCACGTTCAGGCAGTCCGCTTCGAAAATCAACTTCACACGCTCGGGCGTCAGATTGAAGCTGCGCCGAACGCTTGCATCCAGTTCGTAGGTGCTCGGATTCCATAATTGATATGGTGCGGACCGTGGCGCATCGCCAATCTTGGTAATCGCAGTTTGACCAGCAGCAGTCGTCCCATAGTTGTTCGGCACAGAGAAGGCATTGCTATCGATGTAATTAATCGAACTCAACGATTTCGCCGTGACGCCCTTACCCCAGGTGCCATTGATGCGAGCCGAACCAGTGAAGCTTGGATTCAGGTCGGGCATGCACTGTCCCTGTCCGGGTGCGGTGCAACCCGCATAGGTAATCGCCAGCGGCACGCCTGAGCCATAAGTAAAGATGCTCGAGAACTGCCAGCCGCCCGCGAGCGTCCGTACCAGGAAGTTGTCTCCGCCGATGCCGCCCTTGCCGAACGGCAGCTTGTAGACGCCGTAGGCTGCAAGGTTCTGCGGCACGGCTACCGTCGTGTACGAGCGGTCAGCACGGCCCTGGTGAGAGGCAACGCCATTCGACGACGCGCCTGCCGGAATATCGAAACCGCTGCGGAAGGTGTTGTCGTCGCCAAGGTTCTTCGAGTAGGTGTAGTTGAGCGTGTAGCTGAGGCCCTTCCACTCCCGCTGGTTCAAGGAGATCTGAAGCGAGTTATAGCTGACGTTTCCGACATTGCCCCAGGTATCCGTGGTTCCGGAATACTGCGGAAAGGCGGTGAGCATGTGGGCAATCGTGGCAGCCGAACTCTTGGCCGCCGCCGCGGTGTAGGCAGTATAGGGTGCCGCAACTCCCGGCATGGCAGCCGCCGCGATAGCGACGTTTGCAGCCGTTGCAGGAGCGTTCAGGATTGGAGTCTTTCCATCCGAAGCGCGCACCGCACCCAATCCGGCCAGATACGCCGGATCGAGCTGCCCCGCCCAGTAGCCACGGGCGTTCGCGCCGGTTGAGAGGAAGTGTGCATTGCTGCCTGCATAGTTCACCGACAGCGTCAGGTCATTCGTTACGGAACGCTCGAAGCCGAAGTTATAGAAGTTGACCTCAGGAGCGCGGCCAGACAGGTAAGGATCGGCATAGCCGGGAGCGCCGCCCGCTGTCTGTACACCACCCGCGCCATTGATGTAGTTGCCGGTGCCAATCAACAGGCTCGCGGCGCTTGGCGCGGCGGGCGAGGTCAACTGATATCCAGCTCCGCCAAAATCCGTATTCTGGCTGTTCAGGAAATACGAAGGCCCGGCATTGACTCCCGTTGTCTGTGCTGCAGGCAAAACCAGGTTGGCGGTAAAGCCTGCCTGGCTGGTACCACTGCCCGCTCCGCCACGTCCACCCACGCCGCCTGCACGCGAGTACACCAGAGCATAACCACCACGGACCACCGTCTTGTCGTTAACAGAATAGGAGAACCCAACACGAGGTCCCCAGTTTTTCATATAAGTATGTACCGGCGTCCTGCACTCGCAACTGATGTCCGCTCCGCGATTACCGGCAAACTCAAGTGCGCCCGGGGTTCCGGTAGCTGCGTTGATCTTCGTCGGATTCAGATAGCTCCACCGGTCCTGTACCTCGTGGTAGGGAGGGAAGTAGTCGTAGCGCAGGCCAAGGTTCAGCGTCAGCTTGTTGTTTACCTTCCAATCGTCCTGGAAGTAAGGCGAGATAGGACGGTACCGTCCACCTTCCTCGGCAAACGCCTGAATCGTTGTAGCGGAACTATTGATGGCGCCCAGAAGATAGCTGGCATAGGAGTAGCCGGTCTTAGTGCTGTCGATCGATGTGCCGGTATAGTTCGCGGTGTCGTTGGGGCTGAACGTCGTCGTAAAGATGCCTGACGGCCCAAGCTGCGCTGCGACGTTGTCCTCCAGCCACTGCATCTGGACACCGAACGTCATCGAGTGCTTGCCCTTGATCCACTGAAGGTTGTCCACGAGAGTAAAGGCATTGGGAACGGTGGTCTGGGTCGCACCCGATGCGCCATTCGAGGTCCAGTTGCCCTGAACAACGGGAAACGCCGTGCTTGCATTGAACGTTACACCGGGGAACTCGTCCGACGCCTGTCCCGCAGGCAGGTTGGTGATTCCGATATCTGCCGCGGCACGATAGGGTTTGATTCCATCGGTAAGCGACTCAATCGGCTGAGAGAACCGCGTGAAGCCAAACTTGAATTGATTGACCAGGTTCGGCTTGATGACGATGGAGTGTTCAACATCGATGATGGTCGGCTTGATGGTCGCATAGCCGCCGGCGGTGTATGGAAGAGGAAGGACAACGCCTGCAGGCGTTCCGCCAACCGTAAAGGGAACATTCTTACGGCTGCCAAGCGTCAGCACTACCGAGAGCCGCTGCGATGGAGTGAGGTCGTAGTCAACCTTGCTCAAGAACTCCCAGTTGTCGTATCCCGAAGGAACGCCGCCAAGGTAGTTGCCCACGATGCCGCTATTGGTTGGGTCGGGCAAAAACTTCTGCATGTACTGGGTAATCGGAGAGAGCTTGCTGGCAGGAATGACGTTGAGCGTCGGAACACCGTTCTTCAGGCCCATGAATGGCTGACGAGTGCAACCATTTGCCGTGCACGCATTGGTAGAAGGGTCATAGATGACCGGCACGGTCGAGGACAACTCGGAGAAGTCGCCGGTCCGCATCAGTGTGGTGGGAACGGTAAGCGTATTCGGGTTGATTCCGTTGCGGCCGTGATACTTGTCATACGTCGCAAAGAAGAAGCCCTTCTTATGGGTGAACGGGATAGGACCACCAATCGCGCCGACAAGCTCGTTCTGATGCTCGACCGGCTTCTGGGCAGGAATCGTATTTCCGTTGGCGTCCTTTTGAGTCAAGGCAGGAGCGCTGAAGCCCCATGTGTCGAAGATCGTATTGCGGACATAAGCTGCGGCGGTACCGTGATACTGATTACCGCCCGACTTGATGGTAAAGTTCAGTGCGCCCGCGCCCTGATATTCCGCTCCGGGAACGCTGGTCAACACCTGAAACTGGTCCACTGCTTCGACCGGGATCGAGTTCGAGACGACGCGGTTGTCTCCCTGCTGGTTGGCCGTGGTCGTCGGTAGACCGTCGACATAAACTTCGGCGATGTAGTTCCCTGTTCCTCCGATGATCGGAGCGCGCGCACTGCCCTGCGACTGTGCTCCCGGCAGCAAGGTGGCAAACGCCGTCGGATCGCGCTGCTGTCCATTCATCTGCAACGGCAGGTTGGTATAGGTCGAATTCTCGATGACGCCGCCAAGAGTAGCGTTGGTCGTATCCAGCGCAGGAGGCGCTTCTGTCACCGTAACCGTCTCGCTCGTGTTACCGACCGTGAGCGTCACGTTCAGTCCGGTGACCTTCAAAGCGTCGACGACGAGGTTCTGCTGCTTGAATGATTGAAATCCTTGTGCGGACGCAGTGACTGTGTACGTTCCCGGAATAATCGGATTGATCGTGTACAGACCCGCTGAAGAAGACACGCGCGTCGTCACCACACCGCTGTCCTGATTCTTTGCGGTCACGGTCGCGTTCGGAACAACGGCGCCCGTCGCATCGGTTACCGTTCCCTGAACGGCACCTTGACCACCGGTCTGGGCCATCGCCGGTTCAACCATCCACGTACAGCCCACGAATGCAGCGAGAAGAATGCCTGCGCCCATCCATCTTGAAAACCTTGTTCCTATTGCTTGCTGCCCGCGCAACACATCCTTGAATTGCATCCCGGTGATCTCCTTGAAATTGCGTAGCTCGTCTTTGTCAGCCTTTTGGTCTGATCAATTTATGAATTCGTGAGCCGCATTGAAATCTACGGGAGCGAAGAAATGAATGTCAATAGAAAAATTGTTCCAGTTTTATCGCACAAAAACAGGAGTTCCAGAATGGTCCAGGCGATATTCAGTAACCTATTCTTCTCGAAGCACTTCCAGCGGTTTCTGCCCCAGAATTCGGTGGCTTGCCACCCACCCCGTCGCCACCGTCAATGCGGCCGTTCCCACCAGTGCCAGCGCTGACCAACCCCACTGCCAATGGAACACAACATCCATTCGGTGTAGAACCACTCGCGCAATCACATTGGCAAAGGTAATACCAACCGTACCCGCAACTAGACCCAGCACCGCAAACTCAATCGAGAAGATGGTTGCAATCCTTTGCCGTGTCGCTCCCAGGGTCTTCAACACCACCACCTCCCTGATCCTGCGATACCGCGTCCCGGCGATGCTGCTGGCAAGAATAATGATCCCCGCGAAGATCGAGAACGCCGCCAGAAACTGGATCACATAGGTAATCTGGATCACCACCGAGCGCACCGTCTCGAGCGCCTGCGCTACATTGATCACCGTCACCGTCGGATAGGCGTGATACAGCGCGCGCTGCAACTCCCCGACCCGCGCCGGATCGGCATGAACGCCTCCGTACCAGACCACCGGCAGCCCGGCCAGCGCAGCCGGAGGCAGAATAAACGCCGCACGCGAGTAGGCATGTTGTCCATCCGGTTTGATCAACGCCACCACCGTCGCCGTCAAGCGCGAGTCCTGCGCGGCAAACGTGAGATGCGACCCGACTTTTACCCCAAGCCGTTCGGAGTCGTTCTCATTCACCGCCACCACCGGCGACTTCTCCCCAGCCTGCCACCATTTTCCTGCGACGGTGCTGGTCCCCGGCGGTGCGCTATCAGCCCAGGTCAGCGAGATCGATTGCAGCATCCGCTTGGGAAAGTTCTTCAGCTTCGCCTGGTCCGCCGCCACGCCATCGATCGCGACGATGCGCGACGACACCACAGGCATCATCTCCGCCGGAGCGGTCACACTCGGTTGCGCCTTCAGCAAGACGCGCACTCCATCAATCTCGCTCGGCGTAATGTCCACCAGAAAGACGTTGGGCAGATTCGGCGCACTGCTGATGTGCAGCTCTCTCACCACGGCCTGCTGCACAAAGTAGACCGTCATGATCTGCATCACGCCCAGCCCCAGAGCCGCCAGCAGAGCAGCCGAAGGATTGCCCGGGCGATAGAGATTCGCCAGCCCGTGCCGCACCGCTGACGGCAGACTCAACCGTGTCCGCCCCAGAAAGCGCTTCAACGCCGCAAGCACCAGCGCCGAAGCGGCCAGCAGCACAGCCAGTACCGACACCAGTCCCAGCGAAAACACGACGCCCACCATCGTCGAATCACTCAACGTAGCCGCAATCGCCGCCAGCCCCGCAAGAATCAGAACAGCAGCACCAATCTGCGCGCCATTCTTTCGCAGCTTGCGAAAGATGGCGGTCACAAACGGATCGTCACTCTCTTCCACCGCTCGCCGCAGAATCAAAACCGGACGCACGCCGCGAATATCCAATAGCGGAGGGAGCGTAAACAGCAGCGTCGTCAGCACGCCCACGGCAAGTCCTGTCAGCACCGTCCGTCCCTGCACATGAATCTCGGTCTGCATATGCAGCAATCCCGCCAGCAGATGCGGAAACGCCATCTGCACCCCAACGCCCAAGGCGACGCCAATCACTCCCCCCAGCAGCCCCAGCAGCAAAGTCTGCAGCAGATAAATCTTCATGATCTGCCCGGAGCTCGCACCGAGCGACTTCATGATCGCAATCGTATCGAGTCGCTGCTGCAAATGAGCCCGCATCGCCATGCCAACGCCGATCGCACCCAGCACCAGCGCCACCAGGCTCATCAGCGAAAGCAGGCTCGTCGCCCGGTCCAGCCCCTGCGTCAACGCCGGATTCGTCTCGCGATAGTCGATCACGCGCGACTCCGGCAGCAGCTTCTCCAGACGATCTCGCAACGCAGACACTTTAGAGTCCGGCATCGCGCTGCCATCTGGCGGAGCAGGCAGCTTGAACAGAAATCTCTGCCCCGCATGGCTGCCCGGAGCAAGCAGCCCGCTTGCATCCAGCCCTTCGCGCGAGATCAGCACCCGCGGGCCCGCGGCAAAATTCCCTGACAACCGGTCCGGCTCGTTCACCACCACCGCAGCGATGCGAAACAGCTTGTTACCGATCTTCAGCTCATCGCCAACCTTAAGATGCAGCCGCACCAGAAGGTCATCTGCCACCGCCACGCTATTCGCCGTCAAAACACTCTTCAACGCAGACGCCGGAGCAAGCTCCACCGTCCCATAAAACGGATACATCGCAGGATCGACAGCCTTCAGCGAAACCAGTAGCGGATCAAGCGTCTTCGCCGAACTCGCCATCGACAGCAGCTCCGTCACCGGCGTCATCTCCACGCCATCCGCCGCGATCTCGTCCAGCCCCTTCTGCTGCTCTGGCGTCGGCTGCTCAAACATCCTCGCCGAAACATCGGCCGCCATAATGCTCCGTGCCCGCGTCAGCAGCGTCGCACGAAACGAAGAAGAAAATCCACGAACGCCGGTCAGCGCGGCAACACCAATCGCAACAGAGAGAATGACAAAGAAAAACTTGCCACGCGACGAGCGCATCTCGCGTGCAGCGATTCGGGCGGCGGAATGATAGGAGAGGCCCGCCATCGCTACTCCCTCACCGTAGAACCCGCAGCACTTCGGCCCGCCTCATCGGAGACGATCACCCCATCCCGCAGCGTGATCCTGCGGTCGGCATACGCAGCCAGCACCGCATCATGCGTCACCAGCACCAACGTCGTGCCTTCCTTCTTATTCAGGTTCAGCAGCAGCTCCAGCACATGCTCTCCATTGGTGCTATCGAGATTCCCCGTAGGCTCATCGGCCAGCACAATCGGAGGCCGCAGAATAAACGCCCGCGCCAGCGCCACCCTCTGCTGTTCGCCGCCGGAAAGCTGTACCGGATAATGCCCCAGCCGATCGCCCAGGCCAACGCTGGTCAGCAACTCTCGCGCCCGCGCCAACCCATACTGCGTCTCTCCTGCGTTCAGTTCGTAAGGCAGCAGAACATTCTCCAGTGCCGTCAACGTTGGAATCAATTGATACGACTGAAAGACAAACCCAATCGTCTTTCCGCGAACCTGCGCCAGCTTGTCTTCCGGCAGATAGCTGATCGCAACTCCATTCAGCCGCACGTCGCCGGAGCTGGGCGTGTCCAACCCCGCCAGCAATCCCAGCAGCGTGGACTTTCCGCTGCCCGACGCTCCCATAATCGCTGCAAACTGGCCTTGAGGAATGGAAAAGTCCACGCCCTTCAAAATATCCACCGTCCGCGACCCGTTGCGAATCGACTTGCGCAGCCCCTCGACGTGAATCATCGGAGCAGTCCTGCCTTCCATAGCATTCACCGGCGTCGCTCCTCCTGATAACTTGATACATATGCGGCAGCTTCAGACTCTATTTATAGTAGCGGGTGTCACCATCGCAATGTCCGGATGCAAATCAAGCCCTTCCACGCCACCCTCCGCCCCTGTCAGTTCGACACCCGTCGCCCAGTCGCAATCCGAACCGGCCGCACCGCCGCCAGCAACCAGGCCGGACAACCGTCCCGTACTGGCCTGCTTCGGTGACAGCCTTACCGCAGGCTACGGAGCCGATCCCGGCCAGAGTTATCCCGACTATCTGCAAGCCGACCTTGACGCTCGCGGCTACCACTACCGTGTCGTCAACGAAGGAATCAGCGGCAACACCACCAAAGACGGCGTCGAGCGCCTCGACACCATCGTCGCCCTCAAGCCAACCGTCGTCGTCGTAGAGTTCGGCGGCAACGACGGCCTTCGTGGCCTGCCCATCGAGGACTCACGCGCCAACCTCGATCAGATCATCACCACGCTCAAGGCCACCGGAGCAAAGATCGCCCTCGCCGGAATCACCCTTCCGCCCGACTACGGCCACGACTACATCCAGCACTTCGACGAGACCTACACCCTGCTGGCAAAGAAGCATCACATCCCCCTGCTTCCATTTCTGTTGCAGGGCGTCTACGGCGTGCCCGGCATGATGCAAGCCGACCAGACCCACGCCACCGCAGCCGGAAACAAGATCGTAGCTGAAAATGTGCTGCCGCTTATCCAGCCCCTCCTGACAAAAAAATAGCAGCCATACTTACTGCAGCTCCCATTTTCAAAACCTGCATAAATGCACGTCATCTCGACCGAAGCGAAGCGCAGTGGAGAGACCCCTGTATTTCGTCTTTGTCCTTGCCGTTGCCTGTCCTTAAATCGGTGTCATCGGTGCAAATCGGTGTTAAGTCCTTCACCTACCCCATCACAACAATAGGCTGCATCAGCGTCCCGGCCACTCGCTTTGCAATCGCCAGCAGATCCGTCGGACTGGTAAAGACCTTCACCAATGGAGCCTGCGAGAACTCCGGCAGGTTCACCTGCATCCCATTCCGCAGCCGTCCCGCCATCTGTTCATCCACCGTCACCGCAGGCATCTCCGGCAGCAGCGTTCGCGGATGCGGCAACAGAGCCGCAATCTCTTCAGGACCGCTCGCCTGTTTCAACTGCTCCACCGTCACCGCTTCGTTCAGCGTAAACACGCCAGCACGAGTTCGTCGCAACGAAGCCAGATGCGCTCCGCACTCCGCAAGCTGCCCCAACTCATTTGCCACCGAACGAACATACCCACCAGCCGACACCTGCATCTCAAACGCAGCCACGTCGCCCTGTAACTTCCGCAGCCTGAAGGCATGAATCGTAATCCGCGCAGGCTTCACCGCAACCTCGATTCCAGCGCGAGCCAGCTTGTGCGCCGCAACGCCATTGATTTTTTTTGCGGAATAAACCGGAGGCATCTGATCAATCTCGCCACGAAACCGCTCGCTTAACTCACGAAGCTCCTCAAGCGAGCGCGTCAGCGGTTGCGGATCACCCACCGCAGTTCCCTCAGCATCAAAAGTGTCGGTTGCAAAGCCGAAGCGAATCGACCCCTCATAATACTTTTCCGCCTGTCCAAAAAACTGCGCCAAGCGAGTGTATTTGCCAAGCAAAAGAGGAAGAACCCCGGTAGCCATAGGGTCCAGCGTGCCAAGATGTCCAATAGACTTTTCGCCCGTAGCCCGGCGAACAATAGCTACAACGTCATGCGATGTAAGCCCTGAGGGCTTATCCAATACCAGAAGACCGTTCATTCATCTCCCAGTCTAGTTGCTAAACGTCGATTCGCTAAATTCCATTCCCCTGTCGCCGCACCAGCGACAAGAACTCACTCCGTGTCTGACTCTGTTCTTTGAACACGCCCAGCATCGACGAGGTCACCGTAGACGAGTGCTGCTTCTCCACACCACGCATCATCATGCACAGGTGCTGCGCCTCCAGGATCACCGCGACGCCCTGCGGATTGATCGCCTCCTGAATTGCCTCGCTCACCTGCTTCGTCAGCCGCTCCTGCACCTGCAGCCGACGCGCGAAGACATCCACCAGTCGCGGAATCTTGCTCAACCCGATCACCTTGCCATTCGGCACATAGGCGATGTGTGCCTTGCCGAAGAACGGCAGCAGATGGTGCTCGCACTGCGAGAAAAATTCGATGTCCTTCACGATCACCATCTCGTCGTAGTCCACATCGAACAACGCATCATGCAGAACAGAGGTAACATCCATCGCATAGCCCTTGGTCAAAAAGGCCATCGATTTCTCCATACGCTCCGGCGTGCGCACCAGGCCATCGCGATCAGGGTCTTCGCCCATGCGGCGCAGCAATTCACGGTACAGCTCCTGCGTCGAAGCAGCTTCAAGCGAAACGGAATCAAGTGTGGCGGACATGCCTGCCATAGGGAACCTTCCTTTTTAGATGAAACCGGGATCTATACCACCTGCATAGTCGAAGGAGTTATTGCTCGTCTCTTCGACATGCACCCGCTCCAAATGGGCAGCAGGAAAACTACGAAAAATACGGTAAACCTCAATACTTAGATTCTCTGTCGTCGAAACCGATTCGCGAAAGCAATCCAGCGTGTTCAAATTCGCGTGGTCAAAACAATCCAGCAGATTTGTTTGTGCAAACGCATCCAGCTCACCAAGATTGCAAACCATGCCCGTCGCCGGATCGACCTCTCCGCTCACCGTCACCTGCACGGTGTAGTTATGCCCGTGCCCATGCGGATTGTTGCACTTGCCAAAAACAGCCCGGTTCCCTTCTGCGTCATACGCATCGCTGTTCAAACGATGCGAGGCCGGAAAATGATAGCGTCGTGAAAGATAGGCCTTCATCGCTCACCATAAAAGTCGGCAAAGAGATCGGGCATCTCATACACCCGAACCCGGTGCAGCTTCGCATTCGGAATCTTGCCTTCGAGCCGCTGCCAGATTGCAATCGCGATGTTCTCTGTCGTCGGAATCTTCTTCGCAAACTCCGGCACTTCCAGATTGAGGTGCCGATGGTCATACACGCTGACGACCTCGCGCTCCAGAATATCTTTCAACTGCTTAAGATCGACCACAAACCCCGATACCGGATCGACCTCACCGGCCACAGTAACCTCAAGCGTGTAATTATGCCCATGACCGTTACGATTCGAGCACTTGCCGAAGACCCGCTGGTTCTCCTCAGCAGACCACGCATCATTCCAATAAAAATGTGCGGAAGAAAACTCGGCTTTGCGTGTCAATAAGATCATCGTTGTTCTTTCCATTAGACGCTCCGCGCAGCCACGCGGATACAAACCTCAATCATATCCGCAGCAAACTGAAAACACCTGCTACCAAAACTTACGTCATCTCGACCAAAGCCCCTCTACTTCTACGTCATCTCGACCGAAGCGCAGCGCAGTGGAGAGGCCCCTGTATCAGCCTTTGCCGTTGCCTGTTTTAAATCCGTGTCATCGGTGCAAATCGGTGTTAAGCCTTCACCATACCAGCCACAAACCTACCCGCCGCCATACCTCCGACCCTTCCAAACAACCGACTTCTTCACCCGATGGTCTACCACACTCCTTACCAGCAGATACACAAACAGTGGAACCCCAAGGATCGAGATCACCACATCAGATGCAGGAAAGTTCGACCGCGCCACCCGCGAATAAAACCGCCAAAGCGTTCGCAGCCAGATCACCCAGATCACGCCCCGCTGCCACGGCTGCAACCAGTACATCCCCACCGCCAGCCCCGGCAGGCCAAAGAAGAGCAGCACATCCAGCACCCGCCACGCTGCCAGATAGATCGGCCGCGGAAACAGCAGCGCAAGGTTCTTCGTCCACCCCTCCACCATCTCCGCCGTGCTGCGATACATCCGCGTAGCCAGCGCATCCGGCGCATAGCGAAATCGTATCGTCCGCTCCCCGCTCTTAATATTGCGTGCCAGCGCTACATCTTCAAGCACCGTCCCTCCCAGCGCGCGATGACCGCCCACCAGAAAATAAGCATCCCGCTCGACCATCAAAAACTGCCCATTCGCCGCAGCCAGGCTCGTCTCGGGATCGTTGACCTGCTTCATCGGATAGACACTCGCCAGCTCCGAAAACACCAGCGGCATCACCGCTCGCTGCCAGAAGCCGGTCACAATCTGCCGCGGCGAATACGACAGCAGAGCTGCCTCATACTTCTCCATCTCAAACAGCGCCCGCGAAAGATCGCCCTGCTCATGCAGCGTGTCTGCATCGGTAAACAGCAGCTGCCTTCCCCGAGCCCTCTGCGCGCCGGCCCAACACGCATTCGACTTCCCCGAAAGCGCACCGGCCCCACTCAAATCCAGCAGCGGAGCATCAATCACCACCACGCCCTCATACCCCTCCGCAACCGCTCGCGTGCTATCGGCGGAGTCATCGTTGACAACAATCAACTCCCACTGCGTCCCCAGCGCGAACCCCGGCTCCGACTGCCGCACCAGCGACGCCAGACACGCCCCCAGCACACTCTCTTCATTGCGCGCAGGAACAATCACCGACAGCAAAGGTTCCAACTCAGGGATAAGCTCGTTAGGGTTCACGACTTTGTATTATAGGAAGCGGAGCGTAATGTGCGTAAAGTCTGGGCAGGCGTAGTCCTTGGAATGTTGCTGGTCGCCGGATGCGACCGCGGAAGTCATCCCCATCAGGTCGGCACTCCCGCGCCCGAGTTTACCGTCAGCGACGGCGTCCAGACCGTCACCCTCAACAAGTACCGTGGCCACACCGTCATCCTCAACCTGTGGGCCACCTGGTGCCCTCCCTGCCTCGACGAGCTGCCCAGCCTCATCCGACTTCATCAACAGATGCCCGACATCATCATCATCGCCATCAGCCAGGATGAAGACGACACCGTCTACCGCCGCTTCCTCGTCCAGCACCACATCGACTTCCTCACCGTCCGCGACCCCACCACCCGCATCAACCACCTCTACGGCACGCTCCAGATCCCCGAAAGCTACGTCATCGACAAGAACGGCATGGTGCGCAGAAAATTCGTCTCCGCGCAGGACTGGACCAGCCCCGAGATCATGGGCTACCTGAAAAAGCTCTAACAGCGTCCACTCATATCTCGCTCCATCCAAAGGCAAGTCTTCTCGATATTTCGCCGTTGCTTTTGCCGTTGCTTTTGCCGTTGCTTTTGCCGTTGCTTTTGCCGTTGCTTTTGCCGTTGCTTTTGCCGTTGCACTTGCCGTTGCACTTGCCGTTGCACTTGCCGTTGCCGTTGCATTTTGCCGTTGCCCTTGCATCTAGGTACGCCAAGGCTTCAGCCTTGGCTTCTCATTCGGCCAACAGCAAGGGGCTTTAGCCCCTGGGGCATGCCTCCCTACACCTCAGTAATTCGGCGAGAGGAGGCAATCAACCACATCGCGCCCGGCCAGCCTATCGCTCCGGCAAAAAGTATTCGCGAATATCAACACTCCGCATCCCCGCCCTGCGAGCGCCCTCCAGCCCCTCATCGGTATCTTCAAACACGATGCAATCCGCAGCCGCAACTCCCATCCGCCGCGCAGCCTCCAAAAACACATCCGGCTCAGGCTTTCCCCGCTCCACATCCTCGGATGTCACGACATAGTCGAACAACGGCAGCAGCTTCGTCACCGTCAGGCTGGCTTCGACATTCTCCCTGCGCCCATTCGAGGCAACAGCCATCGGCACCCGTCCATGCCATTCACGCGCGACCTCCGCAATTACCGTGACCTCCTGCAACCCCTGCAACTCCGCCTGAAACGCCGCTTTATGCCGTGCAAGGATGTCCTCGCGCGGCACCGTTCTGCCAAGTAGCGCCTCATAATCGTCCATCAGCGCATCCGGCGTAAGGCCGCCCCTCGGGTAATACCACTCCTTCGCCACCGTCAAACCATACGCATCCAGCCCTACCTGCAGCGCCGCTAAATGTGCCGGAGACGTATCCACCAGCGTCCCATCGCAATCGAAGATCAGACCCGCAAACGTGCCCTCAACCAAAGAAATCCCCATATCTTCAATTCTACTTACGCCCCCGCCGCTGCTATCATCGATGCATGACCCAGCTTGACGTCCTGTACCGCTACGGAGCGCCGCCCACCGAGGCCGCCACCCTTGCCATCGCTAAAATCCGCGAAGTCTACGGAGTCCGCCGCATCGAACTCCGCGAAGCAGAAAAGACCGTCCGCATCGAGTACGACGCCACCCGCCTCACCGAGCCGGTCATTCACCAGCTCCTGCGCCGCGCCGGCCTCGAAATCGTAGAAACCATGCCCATGTTCGCGCCTCCGCTTCCCGAGCCCGAACCGGCAGCAGCATAGCCTTTACACGCGCCCGTAGCTCATCTGGATAGAGCATTTGGCTTCGAACCAAAGGGTAGGGAGTTCGAATCTCTCCGGGCGCACCAAGTAAATTAGCAACCTAGATACGAAGTGGGGCGGGTCGCAGATAGCGATACCGCCCAATTTATCGTTCAAATACCGCCTACTTGATTCGTGATTCACTCGATCTGTGAGTTCCGCGGCATTAGAGAAGCGTAGCCGCCTCGACCTTATTGACGCGCGTAACGATACGCGATACGCTGTTTGGGTGATCAGGTCATTCAGGCACGTTGGCCTTGAGAAGTTCTACAAAACCGGCTTGAAGAAGGGCATCAATGCAGCCCACGCGAATAAGCTGAACATGCAATTGACCGCTCTGAATGTCGCTAAGGCCCCCGCAGATATGAATCTTCCGGGTTACGCACTCCATTCACTTCATCGTGAATTGCTGGGTCACTGGTCGATCAAGGTCAATGGTAATTGGAGATTGACCTTCAAATTCGAAGACGAAGATGTAATCCTCCTCGATTATCAGGATTATCACTAACCGCTGCCGGAAGTTTTTCCCCGGAAGGAGAGCATATGCATAACCCAGCACACCCAGGAAAGGTCCTCAAAGATGCACTCGAGGCCATCCCCATGACCGTAACCGAATTCGCCGCGCACATCGGTGTGGCGCGTGTCACCCTGTCCCGCGTACTCAATGAAAGGGCCGGTGTCTCGGCTGAGATGTCGATCAAGCTAAGTGAGGCGTTCGGGCAGGAGTCTCCAGACTTCTGGTTTCGCATGCAGAATGCCCATGATTTCTGGATCGCATCAAAGGGAAAACGGAAGAAGATAAGTCCACTCAAGCTGGCGGCGTGAGCTTGAATACTTACCCCAAAAGTACAAATTCCGAACGGCCAAAGCGCTGGGAGGGAACTACAGCAACTACAGCGAATCATCAATATCAGCGCAAAGAAGCCCTCCGTTGTGGAGGGCTTTTGTCATGGATTGGTGTTCAGCTTTTTATATTTGTTCCTGTGTTAGATACAATTTCAATGCGTCCCAACTACTGCCTATGCCATGATCGAGCGCCTGTTCGACAAAGCCCCACACCGAATCCTTTGCATCGTCTGCATGGGATTCGATGTGGGGCTTTTTGCCTGTTCTTACTGACTACTACGCCTGCAAATACTTGCGACGTGCAGCACCAGCCAATCCGAAGATGCCGGTACCAAGCAGTGCAAGCGTGGATGGCTCAGGCACTGGGCTGGGATCTCCTGTCGTCATAAACGATTGTCCGCCATCGCCCGCATTCAGATAGAACGAGCCGGAGTAATTGGCGCTCTGATAATTGGCCAGCATCTGCGTCTGCAGAGTCGTCATCTCACCGTTGAGCCCATACTGTCCGGGAGAACTGAGGTCCCAGATCAGCTCCTGAATGTCGGTATCCAATGCCGTATTGCCCGACGGGGTCGATCCGAACAGCGTGCCGTAATAGGCTTCCTGCTCCAGTGTGGTATTGCCGGCAACGGCCTGGACCGTCACGTTATAGGTGGCTGGAACTGTGATCTCGTGATTGAAGTCGTCGCAGAATGCCTCAAGCGATCCAAGAGGCGATCCGTTCTGGCTAAAGTTGGCCTGTGTAAGGCCAACATAGAAGGAACCGTTATTCTCTCCGGACGCGTATGGCTCGACAGTCATGGATACGGTTTGTCCGACGTACGGAGCAAGGTTGAGCGTATCTGCGTGTGCAGACATGGAAGACAGCGTGAGCGTTGCAAGACAGATAGCTGGAAGCAAGTAAGCAATTTTCTTCATTGGTAGTAGTTCTCCTGGGCCTCACATTTACAGACATCCTGCTACAAGCAAGTTGTTGGCCATTTCGTGGAGATCTCGGCATCTAAATATCAAAATGCTCTTTTTCCCAGATAAGGCATTGATTTCATGCCCTGCAAGATGCTTTTGAGTAAGCAACTTCGCCATAGGTGAGTAAATATTTGCACAAAATGCACGAAGATGAGCCCATTGGGGTAAGGAAGGTAACAGAAGCTCAAAGCGCGCGAGATCAGGAAACTATAAAAATCATTCTGCTGTCGTATAAGCCTCTCAAAAGAGATTCCGCATCAGAACCAGAGGAGGATCTTTATGAAGAAAGCTTTTTTGACAGGGTTCCTTTTACTGCTCACGAGCAGCGCCTTTCCTCAACATCGTCGTCCCCGTCCCTGCCGTGTATGGAAGACACGACACCATCAACGCATTTGCGTGAAGAGATAACCTCGCGATCATCACAAGAACAAAAGCCCGCACATTCAAACCGTGTGGGCTTTTGTTGATTTAGGCCGCTTGTGAGTTTCAATCTCCAGCTTCTCTATTTTGCCGTAGAGGCTTGCCTGCATTTACCCAGTTGCTCTAACCGCTAAATTCCGTTATTCTTTGAAAGTTGCATGCAAACGCAATGTGCGCCCGTAGCTCAGTTGGATAGAGCAACTGGCTACGAACCAGTAGGTCGGGCGTTCGAATCGCTCCGGGCGCACCATTCTCCCCTCTAAAAAAATCAGCTTATTTTGTGTATGCAGAACTCGGCGGTGGCGGTGTCTGATCATTCAGAATGGAATTCACCCTGACGAGATGCAAAACACCGGGACGGTTAGGGTTTTCAGCCATAATTTGATCGATCATCGCGGTAATCACCATATGCTGCCCGCTATTGTTCCCATATAACGGGAAACGATTGTCTATCAGCTCCCACCTTTTATTTGTACCCTCTTCAATAAAGACCTTCGTAGCCTTGTGCTCCCAAATAAACCATCCTCGAAACGTCTTCTCCGCACTCATTTGTGGAATTCTGCGTGAAGCATCGTCCACAGCCTTCTGCTTCGCGTCAGCCTCCTCCTCTGCCTTTGCCTTCGCCTGGGCCTCCGTATTCTGTTGGGACCGCTGATCCAGTGCCTTCTGATCGAGAACGACCTGAACAATATAAAACTGGGTCTTTCCGTTCGCCGGCAACTCCACCCCAATAATTCCTACATGCTCCCCCGCATGGGAGGGATTGGCTGCAGGAGCCATCACCGTGGCCTTCATCACCTGATTCGTGGTGTCGTCGACAAAGACATAGCCGCTGCCCGCAGCGATGTCCGCCTGAACCACCGTACGCGGCGTGCCGGGAACAGGATGCGCCTCGCTCTCAATCCAACCCACATGCACATTCCGTTTAAGGGGCCCGACGTTGGACTGGCCATAAGCCATCCCCGTCATCAAGCCCACCACCGCAACACAAGCCACGATCGTCCGATTCATATCCGCTCCACGCTCCTTTATTGAGAGGCAGACGATTGTACAGAATCGTCCGGCTCTTATACTCCCCTACTTCGAATCACCCGGCAGTAATCCCTGCGGCAGGTCGGTCAGCACAGCCTTCCCGTCCTTGTAATCGATCCGCCAAATCCGATCGAACTGAGTATCTGGCCACGGCGTATATGGCGGCTGCGCTCCCAGCGTAGAGGCAAGCTGCGGAATCTTGCCATGGTGCCACGCCACCAGCACCACCTTCCCCGCATACTTCCCGCTCAATAATTCCTTCGCCAGCGCCTCATAATCATCGTCCAGGATCGTGCTGTCGATCGGCAGCTTCAAAGTCGCTGCCAGCGGCGTAATCGTCTCCACCGGACGGTTCGAGTGCTTGCTCAAATGCGTGGCAAACAGAACCTGCGGCACAGGCACATCAGACCGCGACCCATCAAACAACTTAGGCAGCAACGAAGCCCGCTGATACCCCACCGGCGAAAGGTCCTGCCGCCCATCCGTCAGCTTCTCCGCATGGCGAATGATCAAAATCGTAGCCGGAGGCTGCGGCGCAACCGCACCCTGCCCCCAGGCAACTCCAGCAGCGGCCAACAACGCCACCACAAATACAAACAGACCGCACTTCATCCTGAACATATCCAACCAGCATCTCCCAAGCCACTCCCAACATTGTGAACGCACCAAGAATTCCTCCAGACCGTCAATTGACGACCAATTTAGTCCGCATTAGACTAGAGAAGGAACGCTGGCCAATCCAGCACAGCATCGGGACCAGCCTTCAAGCGCTCGCGGAAAGCCTTGTGGAAAGTCTCTCGGGGAAGAGAAACACCTTATGTTGCAGGCATTTATCATCACCCTCCGCGAGGGGGTCGAAGCAGCGCTGATCGTGGGCATCGTCTTCGCCTACCTCTCCAAGATCGGCCGCAACGAGCTGAAGCGCATCGTCTTCTGGGCACTCGGAGCCGCCGTCGTCGCCAGCATCGGCGTCGCCATCGTCGTCGCCCACCTCAACTTCAACTCCGACATCATCGAAGGCTGGGTCATGCTCGCGGCTGCTGTCTTTGTGGTGAGCATGATCTGGTTCATGCACAAGACCGCCCGCTCCATGAAGGGCGAGATCGAATCCAGGGTCGCCAAGTTCACCGGCGGCGAAGACGGCCCCTCCCGCATCGGCCTCTTCCTCTTCGTCTTCCTGCTCGTCCTCCGCGAAGGCGTCGAGACCGTCCTCATCCTCTCGGCCGTCACTCTCAACTCGACCGAGCTACTCAGCTTCACCGGCACTCTCCTCGGCATCGCGGTAGCCGTCGTCTTCGGTGTCCTCTTCATCCGCGGCAGCGTCAAGATCAACCTCCAGCGATTCTTCCGCGTCACCACCGTCATCCTCTACTTCGTAGCATTCCAGCTCATCGTCAGCGGACTGCACGAGCTCAGCGAAAACGGTGTCCTCCCTTCCAGCACCACCGAGATGCGCCTCATCGGCCCCATCGTCCGCAACGACCTCTTCTTCTTCGTCACCATGCTCGCCCTGGCCGGCCTGATGATGCTGCTCGAATACAAACGCCGCACCTCGGTTGAACTCCCTGCCACCGCCACTCCCGCCGACAAGCGTCGCGCCGACTGGACCCAGCGCCGCGAAAAGATGTGGATGACCGCCGTCGTCGTCACCAGCTTCGTCTTCATCTTCCTCTCCACCGCCGAGTTCATCTACGCCAAGAGCACCACCGCGCTCTCGCCCACCACCTCCGTCACTCTCGTCGGCAGCCAGGCCATCGTCCCCACCTCGCAGATCACCGACGACCAGCTCCACCGCTACGGCGTCCACGTCGACGACGGCAAAGGCGGCAGCACCGAAGTCCGCTTCCTCCTCTACAAAAAGCCCGACGGCAACATCGTCTCCGTAGCCGACGCCTGCCACATCTGCGGCCCGGTCGGCTTCTACATCAGCAGCCAGGGAATCACCTGCAAGATGTGCGCCTCCCCACTCGTGCCGCAATCGATGGGCCAGCCCGGAGGCTGTAATCCCATCCCGCTACAATCCACCATCGGCGGCGGCGAAGTAGTCATCCAAGCCGCAGATCTCCGCGCCCTGGCCCCGGTCTTCGAGCGATGATGCACTTCCCTAATCAAAAATCGTCGGGTGCCCCATCCTTCGCAGTCTCATCGCGAAGGGTGGGATCAACAATCCTCCCCGCAAACGAGGCCGCATAAATGTTCTTCCGCCTCCTCTGGGAAAGCTTCCGCCGCCAGCGCCGCCGCAAGGCCCTCGCCGGAATCGCCATCCTACTCGGAACAACCGCCGTCACCGCCATGCTCGCGCTCGCCACCACCATCGGCGACCGCATCCATAAAGAGCTGGCCGTCTACGGAGCCAACATTGTCATCACTCCCAAAGCCGCCGACCTCGACGTAAAAATCGGTGGAATCAACATCAAGCCCGCCACCGGCAACGCCTATCTCAAAGCCAGCGATCTCCCCAAACTCAAAGCCATCTTCTGGGCCAACAACATCACCGGCGTCTCCCCCGAACTCCCCATCACGCTCACCCTCGCCAACGGACAGCAACTCTCCGCCACGGGCCTCTGGTTCCATCACAACCTCGCCAACGGCGGCAGCAGCATGATCACGGGAGCGCCGCCATTGCACCCATGGTGGAAGCTCACCGGAGCATGGCCCTCCGCAGAAAACGAAGCCGTTGCCGGAGCAGCAACCGGTCTGCACATCGGCGACATCGTTCAGGCCGACAACACACCTCTCCGCATCACCGGCCTCGTCTCCACCGGAGACGCCACCGACAAGCGCCTTCTCCTCCCCCTCGAAACCGCGCAGAAGTTAGCCAACCTCCCCGACGCCGTCTCCCGCGTAGACGTCTCCGCCCGCACCAAACCCGAAGACGCCTTCGCCCGCAAAGACCCCGACACGCTCTCGCCGCAGCAGCACGAGATCTGGTACTGCCGCCCCTACGCCAACTCCATCGCCTACCAGATTCGCGAAGCCATCCCCGGCGCACAGGCCGACCAAGTCCGCCGCGTCGAGCAGAACGAAGGCAACGTCCTCGAACGCATCAGCGGACTCATGTGGCTCATCAGCGCCGCCGCCCTACTCGCAGCCGGGTTCGCCGTCTCTGCGGCTATGGCCACCGCCATCCTCGAGCGCCGCGCCGAGATCGGTCTCATGCGCTCCCTCGGAGCCAGCAAAGGCGCTATCGCCTTCCTCTTCTACTCCGAGACCGGCCTGCTGGCCGTCTTCGCCGGAACCATCGGCTACCTCTTCGGCTCCGGCCTCGCCGCATGGCTGGGAGCCCGCATCTTCGCAGGCGACGGCGCAGCCGCAGCCGGCTCCGTCCTCAACCCCGTCCTGCTTCCTGTAGTCGTAGCTCTCGCCCTCGCCGTAGCCATCGCCGGAAGCACCCCGTCCATCCGCACCTCTCTCAAGATGGATCCCTCCACCATCCTCAGGGCGGACGCATGACACCAACAATCTTCCCCCACGTGGAGAGACCCCTATATTTCGCCGTTGCCGTTGCCTGTTCTCCCGAACCCCACTCCATAAGCCAGGGTGCCCCATCCTTCGCTGCCTCATCGCGAAGGGTGGGATGTAAACCGTCCGCACCCGCGCAGGTGAACGCATGAAGCGCCTCACCTTCCCCAGCATCCTCCGCCGCTCGTTGACCCACCGCCGCGCACGCAGCCTCTCCGCGCTGGTAGCACTCACCGTCTCCGCCGCCGTTGCCACTGCGCTGCTCACTCTCTACGCCGACCTCAACGCCAAACTCCACAAAGAGTTTCGCAACTTCGGAGCCAACGTAGTCGTCACCGCCTCTGCCTCATCCCCACTCCCACCCAATGCACTCGCAGAAATCCAAAAAGCCGCAGGCCCCGACGCCCTCATTGCCCCCTTCGCCTACGCCGTAGCCACCACCGACCGCGGAACCTCCGTCGTCGTAGCAGGAACCGACTTCCCCGCCGTTCAGCGCCTCGACGCATGGTGGGACCTCGCCCACTGGCCCACCGCACCTGACGCCGCCCTGCTCGGTGACCGCGCCGCCAACTTCATCGCCGACGAGCACGCCGTCAAGCTCACCTACGCCAACAAAGCCATCACGCTCACCGGAGCAGGCCGCATCAAGACCGGTGGCGACGAAGACAGCCGCATTTACATCCCGCTGCCCGCCTTCACCCAATGGACAAGCATCGGCCCAACCGTCATCGAGCTGCAAATCCCCGGCGGGGCCGCCGCCGTCGAAGCCGCACTCAACCGCCTCCGCGCCCAGTTCCCCACTTTACAAATTCAACCGGTCCGCCAGCTCGTCGAAGGCGAATCCCGCATCGTCGATCGCACCCACTCGCTCATGTACGGCTCGGTGCTGCTCATCGCACTTACTGTCGCCGTCAGCGTGCTCGCTACCCTCTCCGCCTCGGTCCTCGAACGCCGCCGCGACTTCGCATTGATGAAAGCCCTCGGCGGCTCGCAGACACAGCTCATGTCCCTGTTCCTGCTCGAAGCCCTCGTCCTCGCGCTGGCGGGAGTCGTCCTCGGCTACATCACAGGCTCCGCCGCCGCATGGGCCATCAGCCAAGCCAACTTCCACACCGCCACACTGCCGCGCCTCTCCGTCCTGCCGCTGGTGCTTCTGCTCAACATCGCCATCGCCGCCTTCGCCGCCCTCTTCCCCGTCCGCGTCCTGCGGGGCCTCCAACCAGCAGCCTTGCTCAAGGGTGAATGACAGATGAGCCACAAATCCGGGTGCCCCATGTCCCGATTTTGGGACATGGGTTCCACTGCGGCCAACCCGCACAAGGCTAAACTAGAAGAGAACCCATGCCCGAAAGCCTAAGCCCCATCGAAAGCGAAACCCGTCCCGACTGCGCCGTCATCTCCCTTACCGGAGTCACACGCGAGTATGCCGGCCGCGCCGGAGCCGTGCGCGCGCTCGATCACGCGGCCTTCAGCATCGTCGCCGGCGAGTGGGTCGCCATCACCGGCCCCTCAGGCTCGGGAAAATCCACGCTGGTCAATCTCATCGGCTGCCTCGACCGCCCCACCTCGGGGGAGCTGCGCATCGACGGCGTCAACGTAGCCACGATGTCTGCAACGGAACTCGACCGCTTCCGCGCCGACAAGATCGGCTTCATCTTCCAGCAGTTCCACCTGATTCCCTACCTGTCGGCGCTTGAGAATGTGATGCTGGCGCAGTACTTCCACTCCATGACCGACGAGTCCGAAGCCCGCGCTGCGCTTGCTCGTGTCGGTCTCGCCGCGCGGGCAGAGCATCTTCCCAGCGAGCTATCCGGCGGGGAACAGCAGCGTGTCTGCATCGCGCGGGCGCTAATTAATAACCCGCCGATTCTGCTTGCAGATGAGCCTACGGGAAATCTGGATGCGGCCAATCAGACGATTGTTGCGGAGCTTTTGCAGGATCTGCATCGCAATGGCCACACGATTGTCATGGTGACGCACGATCCTGAGATGGCGGCGCTTGCGCAGCGCAAGATTGCCCTGAGTCATGGCAAGGTCTTCTGCCACCCCGTCGGCGGCCAAGTCGTCACTTTGAAGCGCTAGACTCAATGTAACCGGACAACGTGCTTCTGAGCGGTTACAAATTAATTTAGGTAACCACTTCAATAGCATCTGAATGGTTACATGCTTAGTTCAACTAGCGCTCGCCCCACTTCAACTTCGAGCGCAGCACATTGAAGACTCCGTTCGGCGTATGCCGCAACAGACGTACGCTGTACTGCGAACGGCAACAGTAGACGTTGTCTCCCAACATCAGCTCTACCGCCTCCTGCCCGTCGACGGTGAGATAGGTCTGGTTAGGAACCCCTTCAATATGAATACTTACAGAGGAATCTCCAGGTACTACTATAGGTCGCAGCGTCAGCAGATGCGGACAGATCGGCGTCACCAGCATGGCATTCACGTTGGGCATCACAATCGGCCCATTGGCTGCGAGATTGTAAGCCGTTGATCCTGTTGGAGTTGCAACGATAATCCCATCCGCCCGGAATTTGGCCACGAGCTGCTCGTCAATCTCGACCAGGAAGTCGGCCATACGAGCTATTGTTCCTTTAGAAACAACGACATCGTTCAGGGCATCCCACTGATGCAGCAGCTTTCCCTCGCGTCGCAGCTCGGCGTGCATCATGCTGCGAACCTCAACATCGGCGCGGTGATCACACCAGTCCTGAAGCGTGACATAAAGGTCCGCCAGCGGAATCTCCGTCAGAAATCCCAGTGAACCGAGATTTACGGAAAGGATCGGCGTCACCGTTCGCGCAAAGGCGCGTGCCGCTGCCAACAAAGTGCCATCGCCACCCAGCACGATGACCAGATCGGGCTTGTGCTTCGGCAACTCTGGCCGCTCAATGCCTACAGCGCCCGCCAAATATGCCGCACTATCCGGATCGAGAACGTACTGATAGCTGTGGCTTTCGAGCCAGCTCACCAGCTCGCGCAAAATTCCGGCGAGTTCCGGCTTCTGAGGCTTGGAGATAATGGCAGCAAGAGGCATATCGCTAGTGTAACGGCACTTCGGGTGCTGGGTGATGATGGGTATTGCAAGCAAAAGCGAAATACAGGGGTCTCTCCACTGAGCTTCGCTTCGGTCGAGATGACGTACGTTGGTGTGGGTAGAGGTAGATTGTTTGCAATTTACTGTTTGCCGAAGCGGGCGTGGAGCAGGTACTCGTGGTTGCCTTCCATGCCTAAGATCGGCGAATCGATGACCTCGATGCCGCTGCCGCGTTGCTCGATGACGCACTCGCGAACGCGTTGCACGGCCTGCTGGCGGGCGTCGGGATCGCGGACGATGCCGCCCTTGCCTACATTGGCGCGGCCTGCCTCGAACTGCGGCTTTACCAGAATCACAGCTTCGCCCGACCATTGCTGCGATGCTGTCGAGAGCGCAGACAGCACTGCGGGAAGAACCAGTGTGGCCGAGATGAAGGAGACGTCCATGGCTATGAATGACGGGACTGCACCGTTGCCCAACAGTTCGCCTTCTGTCAGCAGGCGGGCATTGGTGCGCTCGCGCAGGGTCACGCGCGGATCGTCGCGGAGCTTCTGGGCAATCTGGCCGTAACCGGTATCGACGGCGAGGACGCTGGAGGCGCCGCTCTGCAACATGCAGTCGGTAAAGCCTCCGGTGGAGGCTCCGATATCGACACAGGCCAGGCCGGTCAACGCTATCTGCCAGTGGGCCAGCGCCTGCTCCAGCTTCAGTCCGCCGCGGCTGACATATTTGAGGTCCGAGCCCAGCAGCCGAATCGCAACTTCGGCGCGAACCGCAGTTCCCGGCTTATCGACGCGTTGCTCATCCACCAGCACCCGGCCTGCGAGGATGAGCGCCTGCGCCCGCTCGCGCGAGGCGGCGTGGCCCTGATCGACGAGCAGCTTGTCCAGACGTATCTTCTCAGCGCGCGTTTTAGACGGGTCAGCCATATTTTTGCATCTATCAATAAGGTACATGTTGAGCGGAGCTGGAAATGAACAACTATTGCGACGAAATTTCGAGTAAAGTTGCATTTGGAATGATGCCCAAAACGATAAAAGCAGCGAGTTGCCTGACGGACTCCATATATTCCATCTTTCGGCAATCTGTTCGAGCCGCAGGTGCGTTTTATGTATAGAGAGACGGGCATCGTCAATACACCGCCACTATCCACACAGGATGATGCCGCCCTGCTTGCGCTGATACAGCGGGGCGACGAATATGCGATGGCATCGCTGTTCGACCGCTACTCGAAGGTGGTCTACTCCGTTGCGTTGCGCGTGCTTCGCGACCCGGCGGCGGCGGAGGATGTCTTACAGGAAGTGTTCATGCAGATCTGGCGCAGTCCCGATAGTTTTGTCGCAACCCGCGGAAGTCTTGGCGGCTGGCTCGCGGTAGTATCCCGCAACCGGTCGATCGACACCCTGCGCCGGAAGCGCCCCACGGAATGTGTCGATGATATTGCGCTCGCGTCTAACTACAATCTAGCCAATGAGGCAGAACGGGAGTTGATGGTCGAGAAGGCGCGCGGCGTCATCCAGTTGCTTCCGATGGAGCAGCGCAAGACCCTGGAGATGGCTTTTTTTGATGGACTGACGCACTCTGAGATCGCAGAAATGACGGGCGATCCGCTGGGAACGGTAAAGACAAGGATTCGCAGCGGGCTCTCTACGTTGAGAAAGGCATTCACGGCATGAACACAACCGGACACATTGAACGCGACGATCTGGTGCTGTTTGCCATGCAGCTTCTCTCGCAAGAGGAGCACGCTGTAGCCGCAGCGCATATCACGAACTGCCCCGAGTGCCGCCACGAACTGGCCGAGGTGCAGGGCGACCTGGCCGTCTATGCCCACAGCGTCGAGATGCAGGCCCCGCCTGCCAGCGCCCGAGAGCGACTGATGAAACAGGTGGCGCACGAGAAAAAAGTGATCTCCATTGATACCGCGAGTGCAGCGGAGCCGGAACTTCCTAGTCGCGGGTTCGGCGGTCGTAGCTCGCTTACCGAAGACGATCTGCCGCCGCGAGGATTTGCAGGCAGGGTCTTCCCCTGGCTGGGCTGGGCACTGGCCGCCGGACTGGCGGTGACTGCGGGCAACTTCTATATGCAGCGCACCGCCCTGCAGGGTTCCATCGCCGAGCAGAAGGACCAGATTGCGCAACTGACCACGGATGCCGCCACCGCGCACGAGGTGATGGAGACGATGACCGATCGCAATGCGATGCGGGTCACGCTGACCAAGGCTCAGACGGCTCCGGTGCCGCAGGCGCGGGCGACCTACGTGGCGGAGAAGGGCCTGCTGATCTTTCAGGCCAACAACATGGAGCCGTTACAGCCTGCGAAGGTCTATGAGCTGTGGCTGATTCCGGCCAATGGCAGCAATCCCATTCCTGCGGGCACCTTTCAGCCGGACCAGCGCGGCTATGCCAGCATTGTGATGCCGCCGCTGCCCAAGGGAGTCGAGGCGAAAGCATTCGGCGTGACGATTGAAAACGAGGGTGGTTCGCAGACGCCGACCTTGCCCATCGTTATGGTTGGTGCTTGAGGGCAATTGACGATTGCTGTGGCGAGAGATGGCCAGAATAGGCAACGGCAAAATACAGGGGTCTCTCCACTACGGCGGCAAAAGCGCCGCCTTCGGTCGAGATGACGTGCGGTTGGGATCGACCTGGCGTGTAGTTGGGGTCGAGCTGGCGTGAGTTGGGCGAGTTGCGATGACGTGGTTTTATAGTTTTAAACAGGTTCTTAGAACTTTTAAACTAACCAACTTCACTGATAAGGCCCTTTGCATGAATTCGATTCGATGCTCTGCTGCAATCGCTCTGGCTGGTCTTCTATCTCTTCCAATCCATGCACAACAATCTGGTGTGGCCCGTCAGAAGGTGGTCGTCATCAGCCTGGACGCGTTTGGAGCGGCCAGCCTGCATGAGCCTGAGCTGCCAGCGCCGACTCTGCATGAGTTGATGAAGATGGGGGCGTATGCCGCGTCGATGCGTCCCATCAACCCTACGGTCACCTGGCCGAACCATACCTCGATGGTCACGGGCGACGATGCCAGTTTGCATCATGTGCTGGTCAATGGGCTGATCGTCGACCAGCGCACGCAGGCGCCGCCGGAGCAGGATGCGGATGCGCCTAAATCGCAGCTCGTGGCAGTGCCTACGGTCTACGATGCGGCGCACGCGGCGGGATTGACCACGGCGGAGGTGGACTGGGTAGCGATTGGCGATGCGAAGAACATCGACTGGCGCTTCTCTGAGCGGCCTCATCCGAATGGGCCTATCGAGCGCGATCTGATTGCGCAGGGTGTGCTGAGCGAGGAGCAGCTTGCTCACTTCGGCAAGCCCTCGCAGGCGTGGCGCGACCGCATGTATACGCGAGCTGCCGTCGATATTATCGAAAAACACCACCCCGACCTGATGCTGCTGCATCTGCTAGCACTGGACAGCATCGAGCATGAGACCGGCTTTGGCAATAACTCGGGACGCAACACGATTGCCTTTCTCGACGACCGGGTGAAGGAGATCGTGGATGCGGTGCGGGCGGCGGGCGATCTCGACCACACCACCTTTATGGTTGTCTCCGACCATGGCCAGCAGAGCGTTCACCACGAAGCGCACCCGAACGTGCTGCTGGCACAGGCGGGGCTTCAGGGAGCGGCGGTGGCTAACGATACCTTCTGCATGCCGGACGGCGGCTTTGCGCTGGTCTATCAGCAGCACGCCACGGCGGCATCGCGGGCGAAGTTGAAATCACTGTTTACCGGCAAGCCCGGCGTGCTGGCCGCGTTGACTCCCGAGGAGGCGGCGAAGCAGGGCTGGCCTACACCGGAACAGAGCAATCAGGCTCCGGACCTGCTGCTTTATGCGGCGGATGGCTATGCGTTCGACGATGGGGCTACGGGGGAGTATGTGACATCCACCAAAGAGGTGGGGGCCCATGGATATCCCAATAGCGATCCTCTGATGCAGGCGATCTTCATTGCGGCGGGGCCGGGGATTCTGGCAAAGGGAGAGGTGCCTGCGTTTCCTAATCTCGATGTCGCCCCTACCATCGCGCGGCTCTTGCACATCTCGCTGCCTCATGTTCAGGGCAAGCCGCTGACTGAGATTCTGAAGTGAGCGTTGCCAATCTGAAGGAAGGCATCCCCCAGGGGCTGAAGCCCCCCCTTTTCTTCCTGGGCTTGAGGCCAAGGCTGAAGCCTTGGCGTACCCAGAAGCCAGTGCGGATGCAAAGGCAACAACCCGGGCAGAAGCAGAAGCCAGTGCAACTGCAACTGCTTTGCGGTTTGAGGTGAAGTTGTGGGCTAATGGAATTGGCTGCCTCCGCTTAACGAAGGCAGCCAATGGAACTACTTAGAAGGACCAGACGGCTACGGACCGGTGACGCGAACAGATACGCCCTTGCCCTGTAACGGGATAATCGTGTCAATCGAGTCGATATCCGTGCGGATGATCGACAGGTTGGTCGAATCGAGGGAGGTCACATAGACCTTTCCAGACGGTGACCCGGTCGTGACAGCGATCCAGCCCGGATGACCGCAGATGGTCTTCGGGGATGAGGTCGTGCAGGTGCTATTAGGCAAACTAGTGGCTGACAGATCGGGCAGACCGGTAATGGTTGTGGTGACGGTGTTCGAGGTGAGGTTGATCACCGAGACCGAGCAGACTGTGCTCACACCGGCGACTGCCGTAGCCGCACAGGGAAGGGTGGGGTCTCCGGCGTTGGCGACATAAGCGCGGGTTCCGTCCTGCAGCACGGCGACCATGACCGGATTGATGCCGACCGGGACCGTCGCAAGAACGGTTCCGAATTGAGCGGTGTCTACCGGGTTGTTGGGATCGCAGTTCGGATTGGAGGGCAGCGCCGTTGCCGAGCAGAGCGGGATGCTGATAATGCTGACCGTGCCCGGTGTGGTGCCATCGCCTGCGTTGGCGACGACCAGTTCATTAAGGGTGGGGGCGAAGTCGGCCCACACAGGATTCGTGCCGACTGGGATGTAGCTCTTGCCGGTGCTGGGGATGCTATCCAGTTGGTTGGTCTGGGAGTTGATGACGCTGACCGTGCCGTCTCCCTTGTTCATGGTGAAAGCGCGCCTGCCGTCTGCCGTCATGACGCCATAGACGGGATTTTTTCCGATTGCGATGGGGGTCGGCTCAAAGGTATTGGTCGCGGTTTCGAGGGTGTAGGCCTGGCCGTTGCCGGAGCCGTCTGCACCAAGGGCATAGACACGCGGTGCGCCGTTGAGGCCGACGACGTAGGTCCCATTGGGGACGGGGCCGAACTCCTGGTTGAGGTTCAGGGCTGGTGCCGCTCCGGTCAGATCGCCAATGGCAGACCTTCCCGGCTCAGCAACATAGCTATGGGTGCTGAGGGGCAGGATGCTGACCGGGTCGGCTCCGGAGAGCAGGGTGATCTGAGATACTTGGGTACTCAACAACGAAGTCGAGATACCGAAGCCACTGACCGTGGCGTCCCGGTTGAGCGTATAGCCGGTGTCGCCCGTGGAATCAAGCGCCAGATAGTAGGGGTCTACGCCAATGCTGGCCGTGATGAGCACGGTGTCGCCCGAGAAGTCGACGAACGTTACCAGACCGGGGGTGCTTGCTCCCGTGGTGGAGATAGCGACCGCATATTTGGGTGGCTGGGCGGCTGGGCCAACGGGGTTGATGGCAGTGACCACCGGTCGATAGGTGTTGCCGCAGCCGATAAGAGACGCCGATACGGCCGCTACGAGAGCGAACCGGAATGCGAACCGCGCTACAGACCGGGGAAGGTGCTGTCCGTGTGCCTGTGTGTTTGCTTCTGATTCAATTCTTGCTGAATGCAAAACTACTCCCGCCGTGGTGCTGGTGTTGGCTATGCTCAAGGTCTGATTGTAAATCACCGGGGAGCATGTAGCTGTTGCCGGAGGAGGAAATGCACAGAATGGAACCGCAAAAGGCGACCGAGGCAGGACGGAACCGGCGGCAGAGTGCCGCGCTGGTGTGGATTGTCACTCCCTTGATGGTGCTGGGAGCGGCGTGGAGACCGCTTCATGAGCGATCGTCCGCCTCGTGGATGATGCCGCTGCTGCTGAGTGTGGGCTTTGCGGTTCTGGTCTGGCTGCTGAAGGCAGCGACCCGGCCAGCAGCGGCGATTGGGTTGGTGATCTGCATGGTGCTGGCGGAGCCGCGGCAGGCTGGAGCTGAGATCAACAGCGCGGCACTGGCGGCGCTCATTGCTCTGTTCGTGCTGACGTTTGCAGCCACGCGGTTTGGCAGGGCAAAGAAGGAGATGCAAAAGCTGGCGGAGCGGCGCGGTGGAAGGCGCGCCTCGCAGATTGTGGCCAATCTTGGCGTGGCGGCGCTGTGCGCTGCGATGGGGTGGCATGGCGGCTGCATTGCCGCCCTGGCCGAGGCTGCCGCAGATACGGTCTCTTCGGAGATTGGGCAGGCGCTTGGCGGACGGGCGTGGATGATCACGACCGGGCAGCGGGTTTCGGCTGGGACTGATGGCGGCGTGAGTTTTGCAGGGACGGTGGCTGGAGTTTTGGCTGCCTCCGTGGTGGTGGGTGCGGGCGGGATTCACGGTGCGCTGGGAGCGACAGAGACTCTGATGGTGTTCGCAGCGGCCTGCGCGGGGTTGGGCTTCGACAGCGTGCTGGGGGCGACCGTGGAACGACGCGGATGGGTGAGGAACGATCTGGTGAACTTCAGCTCGACGCTGTTTGCGGCTTTGATTGTGGTGGTGTGGATGCTCATTTGAGGGAGCGGCCTGAAGAGTCAGCGTAGCTCCGGCAAAATACAGGGTCTCTCCACTGCCCCATTCGACTGCGCTCAGGGTTCGGTCGAGATGACGTGGTTTTTAGGGTTGGCTGGAAACGGCAGGTGAAGGGTTAGAGCTCAGATTTGCCTTCCAGCCAGCTATGCAGCCAGGCCGGGTCCGCGTGAAGACGCCATGCCGTATAGCTGAGCATCTCGTGGAAGTAGCGCATGGCTAGATCGTAGTTGCTGATGTGGCCGAACATGGGGCGCGGCGAGGTATAGATGTGCAGCCCGACGCTGTGGCAGAGTTCGCGGATGCGGAAGAGATGGGTGCCATCGCTGACGACGACGATAGTGTTGAGATTGTTTTCGCGGGCGATGGCGGCGAGGCGGTGGACCTGCTGCTCGGTGTCGGTGGAGCGGGTTTCGGCGATGATGTTGCCGAAGGGAATGCCGTTGGCGAGGAGATAGTCGCGACCGACGCCGCCTTCGGTGTTGCCGGAGTCTTTATCGCCGCCTCCGCCGAGGGTGATGACGAGCGGGGCGATCTGCTTGCGATAGAGCTCGACGGCGTGATCGAGACGGGCGTGGAGCACGGGCGAGGGGTGGCCGCTGTACTCTGCCGCTCCGAAGACGGCGATGGCGTCGGCGGGCTGCGCCTGATCCTCGGCGGCAACCTGCGAGATCTGCTGATAGACCCAGACGAACCAGATCAGCCCCACCAGCAGAAGGACTCCGACGAGTCGGCGAAGAAAGCTGCTGCCCGCGGAGGAGCGGCGCGATCGACGTAGATTGGAGGGGGAAGGCGTCATCGTGAATGAAAGATGAGTCTACGGGAGATGAGGCTGGATGGGAAGATGTTTGGTTGTGGCGATGTCGCTGGTTATTTCTGATGGAGTTGGATGCAAGAACAAACAACAGCAACAGCAACGGCGAAATACAGGGGTCTCTCCACTGCCCCTTCGACTACGCTCAGGGTTCGGTCGAGATGACGTGCCTTTAGGTTTGGTTTCTGTACGGGTTTTTAGCGTTGCAGCGCGAGGGCTATTTCGTGGGTCGGGATTGCGCCTTCGCGGAGGATCATCCATGAGTTGCCGCCACCGGAAAGATCGACGATGGTGGTCGGGATGGAGCGGGCGGTGGGGCCGCCGTCAACGATCAATGGGATTTTGTCGCCTAGCTGTTCTAGCACGCAGTTGGCGTAGGTGCACTCGGGATAGCCGTGGAGGTTGGCCGAGGTTGCGGTGATGGGCAGGCCGAGACGAGCAACGACGGCGCGGGAGATGGCAGCCTCGGGAACGCGCAATGCGACGTTGCCGGTGTTGGCGGTAACTCGGAGCGGAAGCTTGGAGCCTGCCTTGACGACGATGGTCAGCGGGCCGGGCCAGAACCTTTCGGCGAGGCGGTCGAAAGCGGAGTCAAGCTGGCGGGCGATCTCGTAGGCCTGCGCGACCTCGGCGATGAGCAGCGAGAGCGGCTTGTGGCGGGCGCGGGTTTTGAGCTCGTAGATACGGTCGACAGCTTTGAGGTTTACCGGGTCGACGGCGAGGCCGTAAAAGGTGTCGGTGGGCAGAGCGACGACGTTGCCGCGATACAGATTGCTGACGACCTGATTGATGAGTTCCGGTTCAGGCTCGTCGGGGTGGATGCGAAGTGTCTGCGCCGTCAAATCTTGCTCCTGTGCCGGGTTCAAATGTCTGAGATGGTGAGACAACCATATAAAGCGGCAAACCTGCATCAGAATATCAGCATTGCCTTCTACATTATGAGAGGTTGGCTGTTTCGTTATATGAGGTTGGCCGCGCTGCTGTGTGAATGCGAACAGCGTAAGATTTGCCTGATGCCCTTCTTCGAAAAGACTGCCGCCGCTACTGTCGTCTCCAGCCGCGCCAATGGCCGCGTCAAGCAGTTGCGCGCGGCGTTTGCCGGACAGGCGCGGTTGAGCGGAGGTATGGTGGCCATCGAGGGCGACCATCTGCTGGCCGAGGCGCTGCGCAGCGGCATGGTGTTGAAGACGGTCTTTGTGAGCGAGCGGCGCGAGGTGCCGAAGATCGTTCCGCGAGGCGTTGAAGTGCTGCTGCTGACGGATGAGGTGTTTGAGAGCGTGGTGGAGACGCGGTCTCCGCAGGGAGTGGCGGCGCTGATGGTGCCGCCGGTTCCGACGATGGATGCGGTGCTGCGGGGAACGCCGCTGATTCTGATTGCGGCAGGTTTGCAGGACCCGGGAAACTTGGGGACGCTGGTGCGTTCGGCGGAGGCTTTTGGAGCGACAGGAGTGCTGGTCACTCCGGGGACAGTGAGCGCGTGGAACCAGAAGGCGCTGCGGGCGAGCGTGGGCAGCGTGTTTCGGATGCCGGTGGTCGCGGCTACGGTGGAGGAGATCGCTGGGTTGAAGTCGCGGGGTGTGAGACTGCTGGCGACGGTGGGCTTTGATGATGCCGGGACGATTGCTGCGCAGGAGATGGACTTCTCTTCGGCGTGTGCTTTGATGATTGGTAACGAGGGCGCGGGTTTGGCGGCGGAGTGGATGGAGATGGCCGATGCGCGGGTGACGATTCCCTGCCCCGGCCCGGTAGAGAGTTTGAATGCGGCGATTGCGGGATCGTTGCTACTGTATGAGGCTTCGCGGCAGAGGAGCAGACGATGAGCTTGTTCGATGCTTCGCCAATCTCCGCTGCGGCGGCGCATGGGCGGCAGGCTCCGCTGGCGGAGAGAATGCGTCCACAGACGCTGGATGAGTACGTCGGGCAGGATCATTTGCTGGGGCCGGGCAAACCGCTGCGGCTGGCGATTGAAGGTGACGATGCTACATCGATGATCTTCTGGGGGCCTCCGGGGACGGGCAAGACTACGCTGGCGAAGATTATTGCGCATATGACTTCGGCGAGCTTCATCGAATTTTCGGCGGTGCTGTCGGGGATCAAAGAGATCAAGCAGGTGATGGTAGAGGCGGAGAAGGCGGCGGGTTTCGGGTCGCGCACGATTTTGTTCGTCGATGAGATTCATCGATTTAACAAGGCGCAGCAGGATGCGTTTCTGCCTTACGTGGAGCGCGGCACGATTCGGCTGATCGGCGCGACGACGGAGAATCCTTCGTTTGAGATTATTGCCGCGTTGTTGTCTCGGTGTCGCGTGTATACCTTGCAGGCGCTTTCTGAAGAGCAGATTGTCGCTTTGCTGCAACGGGCTTTGAGCGATGAGAAGCGCGGGCTTGGCGGCTCTGGATTGAGCGCGGATGAGGATGCGCTGGCGACGATTGCGTCTTATTCGAGCGGCGATGCACGCAATGCGCTCAATGCGCTGGACGTTGCGGCGAAGCTGGCGGAGGGACGCAAGCAGAAGACCATCACTAAGGCTATTGCTTCGGAGGCGATGCAGCGGCGGGTGTTGCTTTATGACAAGAAGGGCGAGCAGCACTACGACATCATCTCGGCGCTGCACAAGAGCGTGCGCAACTCCGATCCGGACGCTGCGCTGTATTGGCTGGGGCGAATGCTCGAAGCTGGCGAAGACCCAATGTACTGCGCGCGGCGCGTTGTGCGCATGGCGGTCGAAGATATTGGGCTGGCGGCTCCTGAGGCGCTGAACCTTTGCCTCTCGGCCAAGGATGCCATGCATTTTCTGGGGCAGCCGGAGGGTGGGCTGGCACTGGCGCAGGCGGTGGTGTATCTGGCGCTGGCTCCTAAGTCGAATGCGGTGTATGTGGCGTATGGCGCGGTGAAGGCCGACATTGAGGCGACCGCGGCGGAGCCTGTGCCGCTACATCTGCGTAATGCCCCGACGAAGCTGATGAAGGAGCTTGATTATGGCAGGGACTATCAGTATGCGCACGATGTTGAGGGGCGCGTCGCTGATATGGAGTGCCTGCCTGCGAGCCTCGCTGGACGGCAGTACTATCAGCCGACGGGTGAAGGACGAGAGAAGCTGCTGGCACAACGCATGGACGAGATTGCGCGAATCAAAGCGGCGAAGCGGAAGTAGTTACCCGCTCGAAGCCGTGCGGTGGTAGATATTCTGTTACTGAACGACTCATCTTGAAGAACGTTGTACCCTTTATCTGAGGCTTAAATCACAATGAAGGCTTTGCTGCTCTCCGAGTACAAAAATCTTGAGATTCAGGATCTGCCGGCGCCCGTTCCCGGCCCCGACGACGTTCTTGTGCAGGTGGCCGCATGCGGCATCTGTGGCAGCGATGTACATGGATACGACGGCTCTACCGGGCGGCGGATTCCGCCGATTGTCATGGGGCATGAGGCAGCGGGTATCGTGGCAGGTGTCGGCTCTGCGGTCAGCAAGTTTGCCAAAGGCGACCGCGTCACCTTTGACTCGACCGTCTATTGTGGGGCGTGCGACTTCTGCCGCAAGGGCGAGGTCAATCTTTGCGACAACCGGCAGGTCGTAGGCGTCTCCTGCGGCGAGTTCCGTCGGGATGGCGCATTCGCCGAGTATGTCACCGTTCCTGAGCGCATCTTGTATCCGTTGCCGACGGCGCTGTCGTTTGCCGAGGCGGCGATGCTTGAGGCCGTCTCCGTGGCTCTTCATGGCGTGCATGTCTCCGAGATTAAAGGCGGAGAGACTGCTCTGGTTATCGGCGCGGGAATGATTGGGCTGCTGCTGTTGCAGGCGGCCCGTGCGGCTGGCTGCTCTCGTGTCTTGATCGCGGATATTGACGCTACTCGACTGAAGCTTGCGGCCGATCTTGGAGCCGATCAGACGCTTCAACTTTCGGGGGCGGAGTTGCTTGACGAGATATTGCGGCTTACCGGAGGACGCGGCGTCGATGTTGTCCTTGAAGCAGTGGGCCGCAATGAAACGGTTAGCTCCGCGATTGACTGCGTACGCAAGGGCGGCACGGTAGCGCTGGTGGGAAATATCACGCCGCAGGTGACGATTCATTTGCAGAAAGTTGTCTCGCGGCAGATTCGCCTGCAAGGCTCATGTGCTTCGTCGGGCGAGTATCCGGAGGCGATGCAGCTGATTGCTGACGGAAAGATTAAAGTTGGCCCGTTGATTACTGCTGTCGCTCCCTTGACCGATGGCCCCGAGTGGTTCAAGCGTCTGTATGCGCGTGAACCCAACCTGATGAAGATCGTTCTCGATCCACGCGAAGGCTCAGCTCAATCATGACCAATCCTCTCTTCGATCTTAGCGGGCAGACTGCCCTTGTCACTGGGGCCAGCCGCGGCCTTGGACAGATCTTCGCCCGTGCGCTCGCTCATGCTGGAGCCGACCTGATTCTTACCAGCCGCAAGGGCGACGACCTTTCTGATTTTGTAACCGAGATAGAAGCAATTGGGCGGAAGGCGGTGCCGCTTGCTCTGGACGTGCGCGACCAGGGCAGCATCGAGCGCATGGCTGCAGAGGCGGAGGCGGCGTGCGGCCAGATCCACATTCTGGTCAACAATGCCGGATGCAATGTGCGCAAACCTGCTCTCGATGTCACTTGGGATGACTGGAACCTTATCCTCGAAACCAATCTTCGTGGCAGCTTTTTTGTCGCGCAGCAGATGGCGCGCAGGATGGTTCCGCATGGGTACGGCCGCATCATCAATATCGGCTCCGTCACCAGCGTATTCGGCTACGCGGGGCTGGCTCCGTATGGGGCGAGCCGCGGCGGTATACGGCAACTTACGATGAGCCTCGCCGATGACTGGGGCAAATATGGCATCACGGTAAACTGCCTGGCTCCCGGCTGGTTTCATACCAAGCAGAACACGGTGCTTTATCAGAATGAGCAGTGGGTTGAATATCTCAAAGACCGCATTCCGGTGAAGCGGCCCGGCGAGCCACGCGATCTTGAAGGCGCGGTCGTCTTTCTGGCTGCGGAATCGAGCCGCTATATCACGGGGCAGACACTTCTGATCGATGGCGGCATCTCAACCGGAGCCATGCGCGCAACGGTGTAGCTGCACGTTTGGAGCGTTTTCACAGAGAGTGTAAGGGCTTGGCAGCCAACAACAAATACAGGGTCTCTCCACTGCGCTGCGCTTCGGTCGAGATGACGTGTCCCTATCGTCATTGCAGAAGCGGGGAAGATGGCCTAGGTTGCGGGTTGAGGCTCCGATGGCATGGGCTCAATTTTGCCCAGCATGAAGACGTAGGCGGCGATGCCAACGAGCAGATATATCGCCGACACGCCGAAGGCCCATGCAAAAGATCGCGTCGCTGCAACGACGTAGCCGGTGATGATCGGCGCGGCGATTCCTGAGATCTGATTCGAGAAATTCATGATGCCCCCCACCTTGCCGACGCTGTGACGCGGCGAGATGAGTGATGGAATCGCCCAGCCCACCGGAGCCGCGGCTGAGAGTCCGCCAATGGAGATGCTGATCCAGAGCAGGGCCCGCGCGGGTGTGTGTGCGTGGGCGGCGCCGATGATGCCAAGGCCGAGAGCTGTGCCGCTGATGAGAACGACCTTGCGAACCAGGTTCGCGTTCCATCCGCGATGGATCAACCCATCGACCAGCCATCCGCCAACGACCAGATCGGCGGCGGTCGCGACCAGCCATGGCACTCCGGTATAGAGGAACGAGTGCAGGAGATCGATGTGCAGGGCTGAGGAAAGATAGCTGGGCAGCCAGGTCAGCAAAAGATAAAAGACGTAGTTGTAGGAGCCGAAGCCCAGCACCATCGCAAGGACTTTTCGTTGCCGCAACAGGAAACCCAGCGATGCGGTGCCACGCTGCGTGTCCTCTGCAGTCGTGGGCCCTGCATCGTCTGCGATGTGTCTTCGTTCGGCATCGCTCAACTTCGGATCATCCTGGGGGTCGCGATAGAGCTTCCAGAAAAAAGCAAAGTAAATGAAGCTGACCAGACCTGTGATGGCGAAGCTCCACCGCCAACCCACCTTCAAAAGCAGGATGCCGATAATGGGTACGCCGATGGCGGAAGAGAATTTTGCCGCAGAGTCGAAGATGGCCGTGGCGAAGCATCGTTCTCGCGCAGGAAACCAGTAGCCAATGGCCTTTGCGTTCGCTGGAAAGGTGGGTGCTTCGCCGACGCCGAGCAAGAGACGCGCCGCAAAGAAGCCCCCAAGATTGGGCGTGATTGCCGCGCAGAAGGAGGCTATGCCCCACAAAAATGTTCCGACAAGGCCAACGCGACGGATGCCAAATTTATCGAGCAACACGCCGATCGGCAACTGGAACATGGCGTAGGTCCAGTTGTAAGCACCGGAGAGATATCCGAAGGTGACTGCCGAGATGCCGAAGGTGGTGATGAGCGCCTGATGCGAGACCGACAGGTTTACCCGGTCAAAGTAGTTGACCAGAACACCTATTCCCAGCAGCCATGCGATGCGCCAGCGACGGCGCGGTATAGGGGGCTCTTCGCTCGATGTCGCCGTGGGTTGCAGTTGGGCAGTCCAATCGTGGTTGAATGACAGCCTGCCCAGATTACACGAAACGTCCTCTGCAATCCGAAGCCTCTCCATTGAGAGACTGCGGATGAGGTTGAGCTTAAAAGCTCCCGGTGCATGGCAGCGTATCTGCCATGCACCGGGAGTTTGAGAACGCTGCTACTTTGCAGCCGCTGGCGGCGTGTGGAGAGGCGTTGGATCGGTGGGATTGAACTGCTTCGCCAGTTGCGGCGTCGAATGGATCTCCGATGCCGGCGGGTTGATGGCCTTTGCAACCTCAACACCGAAGACGTAGCTGTCGCCAAACATGTTGCTGGTGAAGATCACCAGCTTCTTGTCGGGGGAGAAGCGGACATTCGGCTCGAGGCGATAGTTGTGATGAGACATGTTCACCAAGTGCTCAGAGTGAAAGACGCCGGGCTGCCAAAAATCCGGCTCGTTGATGCCCGTGATCTTCAACATCTCTGGATGGAACAACTCAATCCACTCTCCGTCTGAAGCTTTGGCTACCTGGCCGGGATCGCCGCCGTCGCCGGTGAAGAGATCGAGGTCCTTGGTGAGGTTGAAGTGAATCGACCACTCGTTGCGCTGCATGTGGAAGGCAGTTCGTTTGTGTGTCTGCAGGTTGTAGCCAGCGAGAAAGAAGTCCTCGCCTTTGGGGTACTGCCAGTCGTACCAGATCGTCTGGCCGTCAAGCCCCCAGAACTCGTGACCGGCAATCTCCATCGCCATGGTGCGCTTGTGAATCAGCGTATTGTGCGTGCCGTCGGTGTGGATCATCCAGATACGGTCGACCTTCTGCCACGGACCTTCATGGCAATACATCAGCAAGGTCGGATCACTGGGCGAAAAGAGCAGATGGTTGACCCAGTCGGTGCTGTGCAGCAACGTGGTCATCTTGCCTGTCTGCAGGTTGATGGTGAACAGTACCAGCGGCAGATGAGCCGCGAGACGTCGCTCCATCATTTGGCCCTTGTTCTCGGGCTGAACCAGAAAGCCCGGCTTGACACCCGGAGGGCTCACGCGATGTTCGCCGTAGTCTTCTCCTTTGCCCTCGATATAGGTGCCGGCTGCCAGAGTTTCGTCGGCATTAATCGTCACTACGTTCGCGCGGGGTGGCAGGGTTACGAGCTTTTTGATTTCGCCGGTATACACATTCGCGGTGTAGACCGAACTCGTCTTGCTAGCGGCATCGAACTTCGAGAAGAAGACGCTTGGCGTCTTTTTGCCTACGACAATTGCATGGACGCCGGAGCGGAATGCGCTGGAGCCATCAGCGTTTGCGGAACGCGGCGGATTGGGGACGAGTAGTTTCGATTTACGGGTCGCAAGATCGAAGACGTGGATTCCATCCGGCGCGCTGTAGACCATCTCTTTACCGTCGGGCGTGTAGGCATTGACGTTGAAGTAGAAGCCGGAGGAGCCAGGCTCGCTGGTCAGCCGGAAGACACGGTGACCGGTATCCTTATCGACCCATGAGGTGGGCAGATTTTCTGCGAGGGCCAGGGGGGTGATGACAGCGGCGAGAGTAAAGGCAGCCAGAAGAGTGCGGGCGAAACGATACATCAGGAATGCTCCTTTTTGCGATCGAACGCCTAGGCGCGCTCGAGGAGAAGATAGCCGGAAAATTTACGCGAGAGAATTTATACACCTCGCAATGTGCAATTGGGAAATAGTTCCTTACTGGAACTCATTGACGGAGCCGTTGCATTGAAAGTTTCGCCTGCCCGCTCGATTTCGCGTCAATTCCCTCTCATCCCACAACGCCATACAATGAATTTATGGGGAATGCAGCAGCGATTGACCACAGCCAGCTGGCAGAGATTGCCGCCAAGGTAGACCAAGGCGTTCGCATTACTGCCGAAGATGCTCGCTGGCTTTGGAGGAATGCCTCGGACGCCGATCTCTGCTCGCTGGCGAGCGCCGTTCGCAAGCGGTTTCATGCGCCAGAGGCCTGTACTTATATGGTGATGCGCATCATCAACTACACCAACGTCTGCGTCGCCCAATGCAACTACTGCGCCTTCTACAAGCTGCCCGGTGTCAGCGGCGGATACGTGCTGAGCCATGAAGACGTCTTCGCAAAGCTGGATGAGTTGCTTGTGCTTGGAGGAGATCTGGCTGCCTTCAATGGCGGCTTCAACCCGCAGCTTCCGCTCAGCTACTACTGCGATCTGTTTGCATCGATCCGGGCGCGCTATGGCGACTCCATCGAGTTTTACGCGCTTACCATCGCCGAATTTCTCTACCTTGCGGACCATGCAAAACTAAGTCTTTCCGAAACTGCCGAGCGACTGAAGGCAGCAGGCGTGCGTTGGATTACGGGTGGCGGCTCCGAGATTCTCACCGAAGACTTTCGCGCCCGCCACTCCAAGTTCAAATACACCGTTGCCGAATATTTTCTTGCACAACGGGCGATTGTAGAAGCTGGGTTGAAGACCACCGCGACCATGGTCATCGGCTTCGACGAGACGCTGGACGAACGCATCGAGCATCTGGAGCGCACTCGTAATTTTCAGGACGAAACCGGTGGCCTTGCCAGCTTTCTCTGCTGGACCTTCAAGCCTTACTTCACGCAGATTGGAGGCATTGAAATCACTACCTCCGAATATCTGCGTCATCTGGCTTTGAGCCGGATCTATCTCGACAACATTCCGCGCATTCGAACATCGGTGCTGACCCAGAATGAACGAGCGCTCGACGGGCTTCGGTTTGGCGCGGACGATTTCGACCTGCCCATCGAAGACGAGGTTACCCAGAAGGCCGGAGCAACCATCAATCTCGACTTCGAGCGGATACTGAACTATGCCAGGCAGCTCGGCTATTCGCCGGAGTACAGACACGTCTCCAGAACCTTTGAATAGGCCATCGAAACTGGCCTTCCGCTTACGTGCGATGCGCTTTGAGAGAAACGCGTCCTGAAGGAAGCAATCTGCGGTCGAAGACGCAAAGGCCATTTTCAACCTGATATGTTGATGGGGAGAATTCTTCCTCTAATTTAGGAGATTGCACTCCAGTGACAGCACACGATCTTATCGACCGATTGGCAGAACACAAAACCCTGAGCGCGGCACCGCAGACGGAGTTGGAGTGGCTGGTGGCGCACGGGTCCATTCGAAAGCTGAACGCTGGCGAAGTGTTAAGTGGGAAGAGCCAGGAGGTCGAGGCACTTTACATTATTCTTTCCGGGCGACTGGCTTTATTCGTCGATCGTGGGGCTGGGCCGAACAAGGTCATGGAGTGGCGCAAAGGAGATGTTGCCGGTCTGTTGCCATATTCGCGGCTCATGACTGCGCCGGGCGATTCGACCGCGCTGGAGCCGCTGGAAGTTCTCTCCATACCCCGCGACCAGCTCGGGGAGATGACGCGAGAGTGTTTCGAGGTCACTTCGATTTTGGTGCATACCATGATTGATCGTGCCCGGCTGATTACCTTAAGCGACCTGCAAGACGAAAAGATGATCTCCCTGGGTAAACTTTCGGCGGGTTTGGCCCACGAGCTGAATAATCCGGCCTCCGCGATTGAGCGCTGCGCGGCGATGCTCGATGACCGTATGGAAGACTGCGAAGAAGCGACACGCGGCCTGTCCGCGGCGACGCTCAGCGACGCCCAGATCTCCTGCGTCGACGCAGTGCGGGCGGCGTGTATGGCGAAAAAGAACCATGGAGTGCGTTCCCCTCTGGAGCAGATGGACCGCGAAGAGGCCATTGCGGAGTGGCTTGCCGAGCACGGAATGGACGCGGAGAACGCAGGGATGCTGGCCGACATCGAAGTGACGGTTGAATCGCTGAACCTGCTGGCTGCCGCAGTGCAGGGACCTGCCTTGCATGCAGCGTTGCGGTGGGCAGCCGCCAGTTGTGCCGTGCGGAACATGGCTTCGGAGATTCAGGGTTGCGCGATGCGCATCTCGGGCCTGGTGACTGCGGTCAAGGGATTTACGCACATGGACCAGGCGAACGTAGCCGGGCCGGTCGATCTGGGACCGGGGCTGGGTGACACTGTGGTGGTACTGAAGTCGAAGGCGTGCGAAAAGTCGGTGGTCGTGACATTGGAAGTGGAGACTGAACTGCCAAAGGTGTGCGGACGGGTCGGTGAGCTAAACCAGATATGGGGCAACCTGATCGACAATGCCTTAGACGCCGTCGCGAATGGGGGCCGAGTCGAGGTGCTTGTGGCTCGAGAGAACCACAGCGTGGTGGTGCGAATCATCGATAACGGACCTGGGATCGCGGAGGAAGTTCGTGGCCGCATCTTCGACCCATTCTTTACAACCAAACCACTGGGACACGGAACCGGGCTCGGGCTTGATATCGTTCGGCGCCTAGTGCGCCACAATGATGGCGCTATCGACTTTGAATCGCGGCCCGGCCGCACTGAGTTTCGGGTCAGTCTGCCGATGATGCAGATCGACGCGGCCAAAGATTAAGTCGTCGCAGCCCTCTTTTCTAATTCAGGTACAACTAACTCTGCGCGGCCGAGGAGACTCGACCGCGCAGAGTTAGTTTTGATGGACCGAAGGAATGCTCCGATTACTCAAAATATGATCTTGCCGCTCAACTGCAATTGCCGGGGTGAATTTGCCTGGCTGGTGACGACTCCAAAGCTCGTATTGCTAATGTCGCTCTGGGGGCCACCAAAGACCGGGTGATTAAGGATATTGAATCCTTCTGCACGAAATTCGATTCGATCTTCTCGCCAGAACGGGAAGGAGCGAATGACCGAACTGTCCAGATTGATCCACCGTTGCGACTGCATCGTATTCCTTCCGACGTTTCCAAAGGTGTATTGCGCTGGAACGGCGAAGGCCGCAGTATTGAACCATTCTGCTACCGTTTTGTGAGAAAGATGCGGGTCGCCTACCCGGTCAGCCCATTCATAGCCGGTATTTCCAATGTTGGCGATGTCATTACTGTCGTGCACCGTGAAGTTCTGGCCATTGCGCCAGGTGAAGATATTGTTGATCTGCCAATTACCTGCGATGTAATCGACGAAGCGATTGCCGGTTGAAAATCTCTTGCCTTTGCCGACCGGAATCTCATAAAGAGAGTTGACCACAAAGACCTGGGGCATATTGGTCCCGGACAAGCCGTATGAGGCCCCGGGATGATACGCATCCTGCACCACTGTGCCTTCCACCCCAAACCAGCCGTCATCTTCGGCCATTGATTTAGACCAGGTATAGGCAACCTGGTAAGAGAAGCCATTGGTGTAGCGCTTATCCAACTGCACCTGGAGCGCGTTATAACTGCCATTGCCGATGCTGCGGTCGTAATAGGTTGGAATGCTATACGGATAAGGCGCTCTTGACTGCGGAGTCCCCGGACCGGGTGTGAGAGCCGTGTTGTATTGACCGCCGACGTTCGTGCGATGGGACCCGGAGCCGACATAGTCCACTCTTAGCGCCAGGGAGCCACTCAACTGTCTCTGCACACCGAAGTTCCACTGCTCCGAATAAGGGTTCTTGATATGCGGGTCATAGAACCACTGATTACTGGTAAATGGCGTGGCGGGTGGAAAGAGACCCGATCCGCTTGCGTTGAAAGGATTCTGAACGGTCACGTTCGGCGTAAGCTGCGTGGTGGTGGGAACATTGGTGAGCGAACTTGCAATCTGCTGTCCAATGTCAGGCCATGAACCCTCAATGTTCTGGGCCATCTGGGTGACCGCAGCCCAGTCATCGAAGACGATGCCGTAAGCACCATGCATCACCGTCTTGTCATCGACCTTATAGGCGAACCCGAATCTCGGCCCAAGGTTCGAATTGACGTTATGAGAGATCTTGCCGTTGGGGCTCACAATGACATGAGCAGGCAAGGTACCGTCGCCGGGGATGCAGGGAGCGAAGCCGCGCGAGTCGCAAGACGGCGGCAGCTTCTGGATGATGTAATTCCCGGTTCCCCAATCCATGTCGCCGGTTTCTGGGCCGCCCTGCTTGCCGATGTTTGCGTTGGTTCCATACGCTGGCAGGAAGGGATAGTCGTAGCGCAATCCGTAGTTCAGGGTGAGCCGTGGCGTGGCCTTCCATGAGTCCTGGAGGAAGACACTCAGCAGCCCGCCGGGGCGCTCTGTCTCATCCACGTTGCGGCGGCTGGCGCCACTGGGGGCATTCAATAGAAAAGATGCCAGAGCATCGCCCGTGGAAGCCGCGACAGAAGGATTCCCAGTCTGCGGAGACGTGAAGGTGAGACCAATCTGAGCCAAAGGGCTGGCAAAGTTCACGGTATCGAACCCTGCACCAAACTTAATTTCATGATTGCCCATGATCCTTGTGTAGGAACCACGAACCTCTTGGCTGTCCGTGGCCTTAGGATTATCGTCGATGCTCTCGCCGCCGTTGCCATAGCCGCTGATGCCCGGGCCCGGGAGCAGAGCGCCTCCATTTGCCGCGGCAAAGCCGCTCGCAAAGGCATCGGAAAAGCCTATGGTCGAGATAATGTCCGCAGTTGATTTGGTGAAGCGCGTCGCGGAGTTGTCCGAGACTGTGGTGTGAGCGTATTGCACCTGCAGAATCTGGGTGGGGCTGAAGATGTGAACAAAGCTGCCACCCCAATTACGACCCTGGATCTCGTGGTCGGTCAGCAGTCCAGGCAATCCGCCTGAAGAATTGAGCGTGCTGTTGATGAAGCTGTAGCGGAACCAGGCAGTGTCTTTGGTCCCAAAGCTTTGATCCCCACGGATGTCGAACTCATTCTGCTGTTGCGTCAATGGAGTAGCGTCGAGCGCATTCGCTGTGCAGGTACCATTGCTACTGACCAGGCAGGGCCCTGGTGCGGGGAAGACAAATTTCGCGTAGGCGACCATCCGCTGGTCGATCAGATTGGAAGGAATCTGGTTGCCAGCAAATGCCGGACGGGTGAAGGTTTGACCATCAGTCGTGGTCTGAAATGGATTGTAGATTTGAAGTTGATTGTTGTCGGCCTCGTTACCTGACAGCTCCGCGTCGGTCGGTACAAGGATCAGGTTGTTCTGCGGTGTCGAATACCGATACCCCTGATACGCGCCAAAGAAGAAGGACTTGTTCCTGCCGTTGTAAAGCTTCGGAATGACGACAGGACCGCCGATTGATCCACCGAACTGATTCTGATGGAAAGAGGGCTTGGGCGTGGACGCCGGCAGAAAATAATTGCGTGCGTCGAAGACGGTGTTGCGAACATATTCCCAGCCCGAACCGTGAAATTCGTTGGTGCCGCTCTTCGTGACTACATTCACTACGCCACCGAGCACGGAACCGTACTCCGCATTGTCGGTATGCGAAACGACTTTGAACTCCTGAATCGCGTCGATGATAGGCGAGATGGCATAGGTGCTCTCGATTGCACCGTAGTTGTATAGTCCGTCCATCAGATAGAAATTGCTGCGGTTGGTCTGCCCGTTGATAGCAGGAAAGGAGTAGTCCGAACCGATGGCGACAGCGGCGCCGAATCCGCCGTTACTGGACATTCCAGCACTCTGCCCCGTCATGATTGGAACCACGCCTGGGGTGAGTGCCAGCAGCGCTGTAAAGTTTCGTCCATTTAGAGGAAGATCGTTGACCTGTTTGGTCTCGATCACAGTTCCCAAACTCGCGCCGGTCACATCCAACTGGGCGGCCGTGGCATCCACTGTGACGGCTTCCGTCTGACTTCCTACCGCAAGGCTGAAGTCGAGCGTAGCGGTCTGGTCGACGGCGAGGACAAATTCAGCAACCTTTTGCGGATTGAACCCAGTCGCACTCGCCTGAACGGTATAGTGGCCCGGCGTGATATCGAGAATGGCATACGCGCCTGAGTTGTTGGAGACCGATTGATGCACGACCGATGTCGCGGTGTTCTGCAACACGATCGTCGCACCGGGAATCACCGCGCCATTGGGGTCGCGAATGACTCCATTGACGGAAGCGGTCGAGACCTGGGCGATTGCCGGGGCCGCGAAGAGGAGGAGGAGAAGGCCAACGAAACAGGTTTTATGCATTCCTGGGAGCAGAGCAGCAATCTGACGGGCAAAGTTTTGCGCGTAATTTGTCATCGAAGGAACCTCTCTCATCGTGCTGATCTCATCCCACCATCTCGTCGATGGCGTCCTGCAGGTGACTCATGGCCCAAGGAATACGGTTACTGTTCCGAATACTTTACAAAGGTGGAACCAACTTTTATCTGCGCACAACGACTTTGTCAAGTGAAAAAGTCAATCTTTCGGATGAGCCGTGGCTCATTGGAAAGATTGGGCGGCAAGTCCGCGCCCACCAGCACTTGATTTTGATTTGGAGGTTTGCCTGGATCGAAGAATTTCCGCTATAGTATGCGGCTCAGTCAAAGTTTCGTAGACCGATGCTTTGGGTCAAACGCAAGAGTGGGCCGATCTGAGCATGAAAGGTGCACTTTATATGACGATTCGGATGAAGGACATAGCAAAAGATCTCGGTCTTTCGCAGGCTACCGTTTCCAAAGTCCTCCGCGACCATCCTGACATCGGCGAGTCCACTCGCAGGCGCGTGCTGGAACGCGTCAAGGAGCTGGACTACCAGCCAAATTCTCTTGCGCGCAGCCTTGTGACCGGGCGCAGTTTTTTGATTGGCCTGATCGCTCCCAGCCTGCTTCATCCGTTTTTTGCCGAGATCGCCATTGCGCTGTCCAGTTTGATTCGGGACAGAGGCTATTCCCTGATCGTGTCTTCTTCCGAGGAAGATCCGGAGCTAGAAAAGGAGGAGATATCGCGGCTGCTCGGGCACCACATGGACGCGCTCGTCATTGCGTCCGCCGGGTCGAACATTGAGCAGTTCGAACGGATGGACAGCAAGGGGCAACCGTACGTTCTCATCGATCGCGATCTGGCCGGCATCGAGGCTAACTTCGTCGGCATCAACGATAAGAGAGCTGGATATCTTGCAACGGAGCACCTCATCAGCATGGGTTGCCGACGCATTGCGCACATTCGCGGGCAGGACAACAGTCCGGGCAACGGCAGATTCGAGGGCTACAAGGAGGCCTTGCACAACCATCGTCTTCCCTGTTCGGACGAATATGTTGTGCGCCGGAGCTACGTGGATATCGAAACCACCCGCCAGGGCGCGGAGGCCATGCGCTTGCTGCTGGAAAGAGATCCGAAGCCCGACGGCGTATTCTGCTTCAACGATCCGCTTGCGATTGGAGCCATGAGCACGATCCTCGAAGCACGCCTGAGGATTCCGGAAGACATTGCGTTGATCGGCTGCGGCAATTTGCCCAATAACGACTGGCTTCGCGTTCCTCTGTCGAGCATTGACCAGCATAGTCATACCATTGGTCGGAGGGCTGCGGAACTTGCGCTCAACTTGATCGAATCCAAGCAAACGCCGCGCATCCAGACCACGGTGCTGGAACCAAGCCTTGTAGTACGCGCATCGACGCAGAAAAAAAGGACCAATGAAGCGACTCGTTTGTAAAGCGAGGCCTGATTCCATCATGGATTGGAACAAAGGATCTCTTCGGCCTGGTGGCATCTTCGCAGTGAGGCGCGTGACATCCGCGGTGATCCTGCTTTCCATTTCCATGCTTCCGGGACTTAGTTTCGGGCAGCCCCCAAAAAATCATGCTGCCGCGCCGACCGGCAAATCCAAGAATGAATATGTCGGCTCGAGCGCCTGCTCCCCATGCCACTCCGAGATCTATCGAGAGTTCTCGCAGACGAGCATGGGACGTTCCATGTCGCCGATCACACCGGCATTCATAAAAACAATTCCTTCCTCCGCCGCTTACGTCAACCCGCAACTGCAGCGCAGGTTCGAAGTTTTCACCAAAGACGGAAAACTCTATCAGAGCGAATCCGGAACCGACGCCGACGGCAAGGAGAGTTTTCGGGACGCTCACGAGCTGCAATGGGTTATCGGAGCGGGGGTCAATGGATTCGGAACGATCCTCGAGAAAGACAATCATCTGTTCCAAGCGCCACTGTCGTTCTATTCCAAGCCAATGAGCTGGGAACCGTCGCCGGGATATGAGTTAACCGATCTGGGATTCAATCGTCCGATTACCCCAGGTTGCATCTCCTGCCACAGCGGGCGGCCCAATGCTGTGCCGGGGAGCACCGGAGAGTTTGAACGCACTCCTTTTTCCGAGCTCGCCATTGGCTGCGAGCGATGCCACGGCCCCGGAGCGGCGCATGTAGCGCTCATGAGTGGCTCCCCTGTCCCTAGATTGAATAAGGGTGCTCCGTCCAATCCCGTCACCATGATCGTCAATCCTGCTCATCTCACGCCATACATGGCGGACAATATCTGCATGGCTTGCCATCAGGCGGGCGACGTTCGAGTTCTCAAGCCGGGAAAGACGTATAAGGACATTCGCCCCGGATCTCCGCTCGACGATACGTTGTCAATCCTTATGGTTCCGCCCACACGGGAGTCTCCCCCCTCTGAGGACCATGTTGACCATTACTATTCCATGACGTTGAGCAAGTGCTATCGCGCGAGCAAGGGACGCCTTCGCTGCATTAGCTGCCACGACCCTCACGTAGAGCCAACACGGGAAGAAGCTCCGGCGTATTTCAACAGCAAATGCCTGACCTGCCATACCAGCCAAAGCTGCAAGCTTTCTTTAGAAGTTCGGATGCAGCAAAAACCGGCCAATAACTGCATCGGCTGCCATATGCCCCAGCGCGACATCCAGGTCATCTCGCACTCCAGCGCCACCAACCACCGCATCGTGGCGACCCCTGATGAACCCTTTCCGGATGTCACCTTCACGCAGACGACGGCTGCACTGCCGGATTTGATCCACATCAACCCCGCTCATCTCTCAATGCCAGGCCAGCAGGCTGCTACTCCACTTCCGCTGCTGACACTTTTGCAGGCGTATGGAGAGCTTGCGGAGAATAAGCCGCAGTATGTGGCCTCTTATCTCAAAGTCCTTGGCCAACTAGAGCAGGCACAGCCAGATAACCCTTTGGTGCAAGCGGCTCTGGGACGCAGAGATCTGAAAAGTGGCGACTTCGTGAATGCTGTCGGCCATCTCCGGCACTCGGTTGAGACTGGTCAAGCTGTCGCGACGACCTATGCCGATTTGGCAGACGCGCTCACTCATCTGGGACAGACCGACGAAGCTCGTCCACTGATTGAGAAAGCAATCCAGTTGGACCCGTTCAACCCTGTCACAAGGAAGATGCTGGTCGTCAATCTCATTGAGGCCAAGCAATATCCAAAGGCGCAGAAGGCACTCGAAGACTATCTCGAAGTCTTTCCGCAAGATAGTTTCATGCGGCAGATGCTGAACCGCGCGGAGGGCACGAGCCCGCATCCTTGAAGCGATTCCGAGAGCCCATCCACTCCGCTTGGCTTCGGTCGAGATGACGTTTCGTTGGGGTTGCGATGACGTTTTGTAGTTTCTGAACAGTTTCCAGGGAAAAGCCTAAGGCTTCGAAGACCTGTACGGTACCTTGCTGACGATCCCTTTCCCTTCCTGGATGGTGATAATCTGGCCGGCGGCCACCGAAGAGAAGTTCTCGATGCTGCCATCGAGCCAATGAACGAACAGGGTGGCCGAGGTCGCTTTTCCCAAGCCAAAGTGAAGTCGAAAATCGCTCTGAGAGATATACGAGCCGCCGCTGCGGACCTCGTCGATTTGTGTCTGCCCGTTCGCGGTGACCGTAATTCGAGCGCCGATTGCATCCCGGTTGGTTGCCGTTAGAGCGCGTATCAAGATGGAGTGGCCCAGAGTAGGAGCAACGTTCTTCAAAAGCGATGGAGCCTCTCCCATATTGACGATGACGATTTCCTGATTGCCGTCGTTGTTGAGGTCCCCGATGGCCAACCCGCGGGAAGCGTGGGCCGCGGTGATACCACTTCCGGCCGAAGAAGAGAGGTCGAAGAACTGTCCGTCGCCACGATTCCAGTAGAGCAACCGGCTCTGCTTGAACGTCTCGCCGGTGTGTCCAGTATCCACTTCGGGGTAGACGTGCCCATTGGCGAGAATCAGATCTTTCCAGCCATCGTTATCGATATCGATTGCTGCGGTGCCCCAACCCAAGTACCGGGTGTTGACCGCGAGCCCGGTTTCGATGGTTGCATCGACGAAATTGTTCGCGCCCTGATTGCTGTAGAGAGTAGAGGTATCGTCGGCAAAGTTGGTCTTGAAGATATCGAGGCGACCGCTGTGGCTGAAGTCGGCTGCTGCCACCCCCATGCCGGCCTGCGCGCGTCCTTCGTCGTTATAAGCTACGCCGGACTCGACACCAATCTCCTCGAAGCCCTTGCCTTTGAGGTTGTGAAAGTAGAGGCTCGCGGTGGAGTCGCACGCGACATAGATATCCGGCCAGCCATCATTGTCGAAATCATCAACCAGCGGGGAAAAGCAGTAGTAGTCCTTGGGCGTGGTGATATGCATCTGGTCCGAGACATCGGTAAAGTGGCCATGCCCATCGTTCTGATACAGAGAGATCGTCTCGCCTGGCAGTCCTCGCGGGCCGCAGATCACTGGCAGCCCCTTCCATTCGCACTGCGACTTCTCGCCCGGATGCGGTGTCTTGGCCGGATCGAATTCGATGTAGTGAGCAACGACCAGATCGAGGGCTCCATCCCGGTTGAAGTCCACGAAAGCGCAGCCTGTGCTCCAGCGTGGCTTCGGCGATGCGAGGCCACGCGCCTCCGTTTCATTCTTAAACGTGCCATTGCCCTGGTTATGGTAAAGAACGTTCTGCCCCCATTGCGTGATGAAGAGATCAACATGCCCGTCGTTGTCGATATCCCCGGCGCAGACTCCCTGCCCCCATCCGGTGTGCGTCAATCCGGCCTTGGCGGTGACATCTTCAAACTTCAGGCCACCGAGGTTGTGATACAGCACTGGCGTAGACGTGCCACCATCCTGGAAGCGGTCGCCGTTGACAAACAGAATGTCCGGCAAGCCATCGTTGTCGTAATCGAAGATCGCCACTCCAGTTCCTGTCGTCTCGATGATGTATTGCTTATTCGTTGCCGCCCCGGAGACATTGAGTCCGGTAAGGCCGGCTTGGGCAGCGATGTCTTCATAACGCACGACGGGCGCCTTCACTCCCGAAGGCAAAGGCTTCGCAGGCGTGGCCACGCCGTTCCCCGTTGACACTCCCATTTGCGCGTGACACAGGCCGACCGGAACGAAGCAGAGAAAAAATGCTGTCCATCGAAGCAAGGAAGCGAGATGCTTTTGTGTGGCGCTGAGACGAAACTTCTCCATGTTCTGGCGAATTATAGCAGCGGAAAATGTGATCTGTTATGTGGCCAACCGTTCGGCCCAGCAACCGGAAATACTGTTTGCCGCGCAGATATGCCGTGGCTCTTTGCCCTCCTAACGTGTCATTGCGCCCTCTGCCCCGTGAGATGGATGCAACGGATATAGTGGATTCACGTCGAAGCAATACACCGCGGAGCTTACATGGCCTGGAGTCGAATTCTTTTGTCTGCCCACAGCGAATCCTTTCACGAAGATGGCGGAAGGCGAAGCCCGGCGCGGCGCTCTCTACTGCTTGCGCTCCCTGCTCTCTGTGTTTTGCCATCGATTGCATTCGCTCAGAGCGCACCCAACTGCAAGGGGCCAGCGGCCCTGAACCAGATGCTTGCGTCCAATCCTTCCGCCGGCGGTTACGAAGCACTGGGGACCTGGTTTGCAAAGCAGCGCCAATTTTCATGTGCGATTTCTGCTTTTGACTCTGCGCTGCGTCTCGATCCCAAATCGTGGCAGAGCCACTATGATCTTGGGATCACTCTGCTGACGAGCGGCAACCCCAGCCGCGCGATTACGGAACTCAAGACAGCGGCGAATCTGAAGCCTAACTCGGAGCAGATCTTATTGCCACTGGGAGCAGCGCTCAGCGAGTTGAACCGGCAAGACAGTGCCATCGAAGTCTTTAAGACCATTCTGAAAGAAAATCCGCAGTCGATCAGAGCGATCGACGGACTGACCAAGGCACTCATCGCGGAAAAGAGATACACCGCGGCAATTGCAGAGCTGAAGAACGCGCCTCCGGATGAAGTTTTGCAGCTTAATCTGGCCGTCGCGTATTCGAAGAACGGCAACGCCGACGAATCGCTGAAGGTCCTTTCCGCAATCGTCCAGCAGCATCCTTCCTACGCCCAGGGACACTTCAACATGGGGGCCGTCTATGTTCAACAGAATCGGTTCGGCGAGGCCGCGCAGGAATTCAAAGAGGCACTGCGTCTCGATCCCTCCGACGACGTCACGCGCCTGTCCTATGTCAAGGCGCTGGTGGTTCTCGCTCAATTCGATACCGCTGTTCCCATCATTCGGGAGTATCGACAGCACCGGCCACACGAGTTCGACGCTCTGTATTTTAGCGGCGTAGTGGAAAAGGGATTGGGAAACTATACGGAAGCCGAAGATTTTCTGCGTCAGGCCGTGACCATTGACCCGAATTATTTCGATGCTCGATACAGCCTGGGCTACGTGCTTGCACACCTTGGCCGCCCCGCAGAGGCACGTCCAGAACTAGAAGCTGCGCTGAAACTCAGCCCGGATTCAAGCAAGGCGCGTTTTCAGTTGGCTGCGGTCTTGCGTGCTCTGGGACAGAAGAATGAAGCGAGCAAGGAATTGAGTGCCTTCGAGAAGCAAAAGGAGGAAGGTGTTAAACAGGATGTCGCCGGGGTGAAGGCGAATCAGGCCAATGCGGATTTGCAGACAGGAGATCCGCAAAAGGCCGTTGCCTTGTATCGCGAATCACTGGCCGGAGACCCAGGGAATGCGCGAACTTACTATAACCTTGCCCTTGCGTTGTCGCGGACGGGAGATGACCGCGGTGAGCGGGAGGCGCTCGAAAAAGCGGTGGCGCTCGATGCGCAACTGTCTCGGCCCCACAATCAACTGGGGGTTCTCGATCTGCAGGAAAATCAGATTGCCGCAGCGAAAAAAGAATTTGAGACGGCTATCGCGCTCGATCCGCAGTACGCTGAAGCCCAAAATAATCTGGGCGTTCTTTGTGGACAACTTGGCGATAACGCGCAAGCCGAAAAGTTATTTCGCGAGGCCACGGAAAACAATCCTCAGTATGGTCAGGCGTTTGCAAATCTGGGCATGATCTTGGCGAGCGAAGCTCGATTCCCGGAGGCCAGCCAGGCGCTCTCCAGCGCAATTCAAATTGAACCGGAGAATGCTGGCGCGCTTAGCGCATATGGGATGGTTCTGGTGCGCCTGAACAAGGGAAGCGACGCTCTGAACTACTTTCGCAAGGTGACGGCGCTCGATCCTAAATCGCCGGGGGCCCATCTGAATCTGGGAATTGCGCTGGCCGACCAGTTCGACCTCAACGGCGCGCTTGCCGAATTCTCCGAAGCGGTCAACCTTGATCCAAACAACGCCGTAGCGCACTACAACAAGGGCCGGGTACTCCTCGATTTGCAACGCAATAGCCAGGCGAAGCCTGAACTCGAGACGGCTACGCAACTCGATCCAAACTCCGCAGATTCCTGGTACCTGCTGGGCTTAATCTCAAGGCAGGCAGGGGAAGCGGACGCAGCGATTCGATATTTTGAGAAGTCGCTTGCCGTCAAGCCGGATAATGCCGAGGCCCATTTCATGCTGGGTCAGGAGTTGCAGCACAAGGGTGACACCGCCGCTGCAATCAAGCAATGGCGCAGAACGATCGAAATTCAACCGCAATATAGCGAGGCCTACTACAGCCTTTCACGCCTGCTGATGCAATCGAATCCTGAGGAAGCCAAGCAATTGCAGGCACGATTCAAGGCATTGCAAGCAGCGCAACACATCACGGATCGCGCCAACACGCTTGGCAACTTTGCGCTGGCATCTGCCGACGCGCATGACTGGCCGCAGGCGATCGCGCAACTGAAAGAGGCTATTACTGCCTGCGGGCAGTGCGATTCGCTGGCGGCGCTTCACAAGGATCTTGGTCTGATCTATTGCCGCTCCGGCGACTACAAGAATGGACGAACAGAGTTGCTCGCAGCACAGAAATTGTCTCCGGCAGATGAGGACATCAAGAAGGCGCTTCAGCTATTGGCGACAACAGGATCGCCGACTTCATGAGGCATAAATCCGTAGAGCATCTTCAGAAGTTGCCCTGATTCGCTTCAGTCTGTGGACCTGACTCGTGAAAGATCCGGCACCGGCTTTCGGCGGAGAGGAAGCCATTGACAATACGGTTTCTGCCTCTTATCGTGGTAGCTCACTGGTACCGATACCACAAGGAGAAGCAATGTACAGGCTAACCAAATCTGTTCTGGGGTTCTGCGCCCTCTTCACTCTGCTCTTCGTCTGCGATCAGCAGTCCCTTAGCCAAGCCACGCCGCCCAAAGCGGCCGACTGGGCCGAGCTTGCTTCGTTTCATTATGGGGTTGGCGCAGATATCACGTATGGAGTGTTCAACAACACACCCGTTCATCTCGACGTCTGGGAAAATCATGCGGCAAGTGGACCGGTGCCAACTCTTGTTTACTTCCATGGCGGCGGGTGGGTCTTCGGGGACAAGGGAGGCGCACCAAACCTTTTCCTTCCCTACATTGAGCGCGGCTGGGATGTTGTGAACGTCGAGTACCGCATGGCCGGTAATTCGAATGCTCCGGCTGCAGTTGAAGACAGCCGTTGTGCGCTTCGGTGGGTTTATGACAATGCGGAGAAGTACCACTTCGACCTTTCCCGCATTGTGCTGACGGGCCACTCCGCAGGTGGCCACCTGGCACTCATCACCGGTATGCTGCCAAACGGTACGGATCTTGACGATGCCTGCCCTCAATCCCCGGACGCGCCGGCGCTTAAACCTGCTGCGATTGTTAATTGGTACGGCATTACGGATGTGGACGATCTTTTGAGCGGGCCGGACCGCGAGACCTATGCCATCGCCTGGGTTGGTTCAGCAAGCAATCGACATGAGATCGCAAAACAGTCTTCGCCGCTTACCTACGTGCGCCCTGGATTGCCACCGGTAATCACGATTCATGGCGACCACGATCCAACGGTTCCCTACTCACAAGCGGTGCGACTGAAGAAAGCGCTTGATCAGGCCGGCGTCAAAAACGAGTTGGTAACCATTCCTGGTGGCAGTCATGGCAGCTTTTCCGATGAACAGACACTGCGTGCCTTTCGGGAGGTATGGAAGTTCCTGGATGCGACCCTGCCTCCTTCTCCGAAGCCATCGAAGTGACCACCGCGTATCGCGCCTGTCCGCATTGCAATACACAACAGGTTCTTTGAGGATGAGTTGTTAGGTATAGATTATCTCCTTACGATGGTATCGTTTCCAGCCAATGCCCCTGATTATGATTGATGCGATCTCCAGCGTTCCACTTATCGACGCGTTTAGCCCAGGGGTCGGAACGATGGTCAAGGCTGAGAGATAATATCGCCGACGAAAAGGAACGGAATGGATCGACGAAACTTTCTAAAACGCACCAGCGCTGTCTTTCTCGCCGGAACGGTACTCGACGTCACAGCCCTCGCGGCGCCTGTGCCGACCGTCTTCTACGTCGATGGATATCATGGCGGCTCTCGTGGGCACATGCCTGCAGGCTGCTGGCGAGACATTCTCGAAGCTTTGCAAACCTGGCCGGAGTGGAAGCTGTCGCTGGATGTCGAGCCTAATTCGTGGGAGGTGCTTAAGCGGGAGGACCCCGAGGCTTATCGCGAACTGCAAGGCTACTTAGCCGACTCCCGCGCGAACGCTCGGGTGACGATTGTAGGTGGAACTTTCGCGCAACCCTATGGATGGGCCATCTCAGGTGAGAGCAATATCCGACAGCTCAAGTACGGATTGCATCGGATACATGAACACTTTCCGTCGGCAGTCGTCGATGTGTATGCGGTCCAGGAGCCATGCTGGTCCTCGTGCCTCCCTCAGATTCTCCGCTCGCTGGGCTTCAAAGGAGCTTCTCTAAAGAATGCGAGCACAGCGTGGGGTGGCTACACTGCAGGGTTTGATGCAGAGCTGGTGAACTGGATCGGCCCTGATCAGACGTCCATCCTGGCAGTTCCGCGCTATGCCTGCGAGCAGTTGGTGAACACATGGGAGACGGAGGCAGAGGACGCTTCGCCAAGCTATCTCATCAAGTGCGTCGATCATGGCATCCCTCAGCCTGTCGGTATGTGTTTCCAAGACCTTGGCTGGGCGGCGCGGCCGCGCATCGCAGGGCCTCATGTGCGCTACGTGACCTGGCAGGAATATCTCTTCGACATTGCACGCGTACCTGCCAAGGATTGGCACTTCACCATGGAGGACATCCGAACCACCTTGCCGTGGGGAGAGAAGACGCTTCAGAAGGTCGCACAGCAATCCCGCTCTGCGGAGACTCGGCTTTTGACAGCAGAGAAGATCGCAGCCATGGCGTGCGTGCAGTGCGGTGCGGAATGGCCTGCGAACTCATTGAACAGCGCATGGGAGCAGGTGATGTGGAGCCAGTTCCATGACTCATGGATTACTGCGACCACCAAGAGTGGCCGCCAGGCATGGGCCTTTCAAGTGGCCGCTCAGACTCTTGAAGCGCAGAACACTGCCGAGGACATTCTGCAGCAATCCGCGAGCACTCTCAGTCAGGGACAAGACGACGTTCCTAGACATCCCATAGGCACACAACGACTGCGCGTCTTCAATACGTTGGGTCATGATCGCGAAGACCTGGTGGAGTGCACGATCGCTTTTGATCGTCACACTGAAGACCTCCGCGTCCTGGATGAACATGGCGCGGAACTACCAATTCAGTGGAGCGCCATTCGCCGCTATCATCCTGGGGAGAGTGGTCCGCCATCGCCAGAACCTGCGCAGGGACCAGCGTCACCAGAGATCAATACGGGCCGCCTGCTCTTCAAAGCTCGCGTCCCTGCTGTCGGTTTCAATAGCTATCAGGTTGTTCCGCTTCCAGCCCGCTCCGCAGGCATCGCTCATAGTGTTGTGAAAGCCCTGATGAACGAGGACGGCACCATCCTCCTCGAAAATGAGTTCTACTCCATCCGTCTCGATCCGAAACGCGGAGGCGCTATCACAAGCCTGTTGGAGAAAGAAGGCTCACGAGAGCTCTGTCCCGATAGCGGAGAGTTTCTCTTCAATGAGTACCGCGGCTACTTTATTGCTCAGAAGCGATGGAGAAGCAGCACCGAGACGCCTGCGACTGTCGAAATTCTGGAGTCAGGACCTATCAGAGCCGTTGTTTGCGTTAACGGAGAGGTTGGTGGCTGTCCGTCGCGTACCTTGATCACACTTGTGACCGGAGAGCACAGAATCGACTTCGATGCGACCTTTCACTTTGCGCAGGAGACCTGGATCGGAGACCCATGGGATATCCAGCCGAAAGACCGAATGACGGAGCAGCATCGTTCTTCAAACGATGGCCGATGGAAGTTACAGGCGCTCTTCCCAACCAGCTTTGCGCAGACGACTCTCGATAAGAACGGAGCCTTTGACGTCTGCCGTAGCCGAAACGCGAACACCTACTTTCAGCGTTGGGATGAGATCAAACACAATATCATTGTCAACTGGGTGGATGTGCTGAACGAATCAAAGGACGCTGGGCTGGCTCTCTTTTCAGAGCACACAACAGCTTATACACACGGGCCTGATCATCCACTTTCGATTGTGTTGGGATGGGGTTGGGAAGGCGGCTTCTGGTGGGGTAAATGCCCTTTGCTTGGTGAGCAACGAGCCCAGTACTCCCTCATCCCGCATCGAGAAAACTGGCAGCAGGCAAAGCTATGGCAAGAACAATCGAAGCTGGAGGAGCCACTTCTTCCCGCTCTCATCGACGGCAGATCACTTGTGGGACCTGCGCGGCATTCGCTCTTAAGCGTAAGTGATGAAGGGGTGCAGCTCTCCTCCATGATGCATGTTGACAACGCTCTGGAAGTCCGCCTTTTTAATGCGAAGACGATTGAGTCTCATTGCACGATTACATGCAGCTTCAAACCGACCAGGGCTCAACTCGTTGAACTCAACGGCAAAGTTAACTCCGAGCTCACTTTGCATACGAAATCTTCTGGCGATACCTCAGTGAATCTTGTCATGCAACCGTTTGGCATCCGAACCTTGCGTTTCTCCACGTCGTAGCAATAAACCAGATCATGGTCCGCACCAGATTCCATTACTCACATCCACAGGAGCTTCGCGCAATGAATTCTGTACTCAATGTGATTTGATGAGGTGTCGTGATACCCGATTCGATCTGTTCAAAGATGAGGCGGGCAGCCGCACGGCCCATCTCTGCCACCGGCTGCCGGATCACTGAAACCGCGGGGCGCAAGGTCGAAGATAAAGGAAAATCGTCGAAACCTATAAGAGCAACCGATTTCGGAATGCTTAGACCGAGTGCCATGAGCTGTTCGTAAGCAACAATCGACGCGATATTGAGCAGACCGAGAATGGCATCCGGGCGCTTTGACTGAGGCCGTGCGAGTATCTCGCGCAGCTTCTCTGTAAGCGGGATTGTCTCAGCGGCAAATAGAAGCTCGGATGGCAACGACGCCTCGGCGAGCGCATCCTTATAACCGCGCTGGCGCTCTTGAATCGTCGAAAGATCGGGGTCTCCCCCGAAGCATAGAATGCGCTTCCTGCCATGTTCTATGAGGTGTTTCGTAGCGGCAAAGGATGCGTCATAGTTATCGCAAGTCACCGATGAGTTGCGCGATCGAAGCGGCCGGTCTATCGCCACAACCGGCACTCCTAAGGCTTTGACGGCAGACAGAAAGGCTGGGGTCTGAATACGTGGCGGCACCACGATAAGACCATCGATCCGATGACTCTGGAAAACAGCGATCTCACTCGTCTCCTGTGCCGCATCGTCCGCCGATGCAAGAACGATCAGAACGTATTCCTTCTGTCGAGCGAGCGTTTGCGTGGTATCCGCAAGATTTGCGAAGAACTCGTCCTTCAGCGAAGGCACAATCAGTCCAAGCGTGCGTGTTCGCTCACCTTTCAACGCGCGTGCTGCATGATTGGGCTGGTACCCGAGGTTCTTCATCACCGCCTGAACACGCGCCAGGGTGCCGGCCTCCACATAGTGGCCGCCATTGATGATTCTCGACACCGTGGTCGTCCCAACGCCAGCCTCACGAGCCACATCAACCAGGGTGGGCCGTTTGGCAGTTTGTGCTCGACGCGAAGGTCGCTTCCCTATCTTTTCTGCACTCCTCATATTTTCAATCCTTCCACAAAATGCCTTCGCCGCTGCTGGGAAAGCAGTGGTGTGTCCCGAAGCGACCTCAAAGCGGTGCCCTCAAACTAGCAGACTTCATAGTGAACCACAACGCATTCCAGAGGCTTGATCCTCAACACCAGGCATTGGATGTTCCTCTAATCGGCGGCGAAGATAATCCGCGGCAAGCTGTATCGCCAGGTCGCCGGAGATGTCTTTCGCAAGCGATTCCGTCACCATGAAACCATGAAGCACCCCACCAAACCGCACTGAGCACACACTCACACCGGCACGCCGCAGACGCTTCGCAAAATCCTCGGCCTCGTCGCGCAGCACATCGAATTCACTTGTAATGATCAGCGTCTCGGGAAGTCCTTGAAGCACTTTGTCGTCGACACATGCAGGTGAGTAGAGTGGATTCTCCAGATCCCCCTTTCCTCTTCCGTACTGCTGCCAGAACCAACGCATCGTTCGCTCCGTAAGGTTGAGCCCTTTGCCAAAGGCTCGATAGCTCACACTCCTCATTCGCGCATCGAGCGCCGGATAGAGCAGTATCTGCAGCTTCGGCCTGGGGAGTCCCTCTCGCTGAAAGCGAAGCGCAAGGCACGCAGCCAGATTTCCTCCAGCACTATCGCCTGCAATCGCAAATTGATTTGCGTTGATCTCATGCTTCGCGCTATCCGCAAGCACTCCGCGTATCGCAGAAAACGCAATATCCTGGCTTTCCGGAAACTGCACCTCGGGAGCAAGTGGATAGTGAATAAAGACGATTGCGCAGCGAGATCGCTCGGCCAACTCCGCGATAAGATATGCGTGGGTCTGCGCGTCGCCCATCAACCATCCGCCACCGTGTAGAAAGAAGACTGGTGAACATATGCCGGTGCAACGGCGACTCCTAACGATCAGGACTTCGCGCCCGACATAGATAAAAGTTTCCTTCCGTAGTGTCGATCGATCTACAGTCGCACATTGCCCCTCAAGCATCTGCTGGCGCGCTTCGACGATTGGCAGGTCTTCCGTAAAGGGTACGTGCCGAATCTCCTCTAAAACTTTCCTCGACGCTTGATTGAGGCCGCTTGGGATCCATAAGGACTCATCCGTGCCTGCGCCTGATTCGGAGGGGGAAGATTGATTCACCGGTCGACCGCCTGCCTTTCTGCTAAACCTGCACACCAATTGTCGATTCCCCGCACACCCGTTGGCGGCGAGGCGAAATGACTACCCTCGAAAGCGAAAGCCGTTCGTCTGAAAGCGCAGGAAACTTGAACCCGCACCGGAGGTCGTTAGAATAATGTGGCATCGTTACCATATTAAAGACAAGATTAATGTAGGGGCGGCATACGCGCTTGTCAAGCAAAAGGCTGATGTACGGAAGTCGAAACAATTGCAGGATTTTTCCTGCCGACATTCGGCTCTCCTATTAAGGAATAGTCGCGGACATGCGAAATCGCATACGATGGGCGAGAAATGATGCGCTCTAACAATTTTTCGTCGACCCTGCTCCGAGGCATCCTCACCGGATCCGCCAGCGGAATCCTGTTTGGCTTTGATACCGCCGTTATTGCCGGGAGCACGGCCCTGCTGACGCAGCAGTATCACCTGTCCGAACGTGCGCTTGGCATCACCGTCTCAATCGCTCTTTGGGGAACGGTCGTGGGATCGCTGACAGCAGGGAGAATCGCACAACAATTTGGAGGCCGATCCTCTCTCAGCCTGCTCGCGTTCTGTTATCTGATCTCCGCGATTGGATGCGCTTTCGCTCCGGGATGGTTCTGGCTACTGGTGGCGCGGTTCGTTGGCGGCCTCGGCGTCGGTGGCACCTCGGTCGTCGGCCCTGTCTACATCGCGGAAATTGCACCGGCACGATGGCGAGGCCGGATGGTTGGGCTCTTTCAGATAAACGTTGTACTGGGAGTTCTTCTGGCCTATCTATCGAACTTCCTGCTGGAGCGTGCCTCGCTTCCCTTCGCTCTCTGGCGCTGGCAACTTGGAATCGGTATGGTTCCCGCAGCATTGCTGCTTTTGCTTCTCATACGAACCCCCGAAAGCCCGCGATGGCTGATCTCTCGCGGCTATCTCAATGATGCCAAGCAGGTCCTCGACGCTCTCGGCAGCGAGAATGCCAAAGCTCAGTTAGAGATTATCGAACAAAGTTTCCGTGAAGAAGTGGAGCACGAAAAAGCGCCCCTCTTCACGCGCGCGCTCATGCGGCCGCTGCTGCTCGCTGCTGCGCTCGCGGCGTTCAACCAACTCTCCGGCATCAACGCCATTCTTTATTACCTCAATGATGTCTTCGCCGCTGCCGGATACAACCGGCTGACCTCGTCATCCCTGGCGGTCGATGTTGGCTTGATGAACCTCGTGGCTACCATCTGCGCTATCTCCATCATCGACTACCTGGGCCGCCGACTTCTGCTGCTCATCGGTTCCGTGGGGATGGCCCTTTCACTCGCATCGATCGCCTGGATCTTTCATGCACACGCGCATCGCAACGCACTCATCCTGCTGCTCGCGACGTACATGGTCTCCTTCGCCATCTCGCAGGGGGCAGTCATTTGGGTTTACATTAGCGAGATCTTTCCCAATGCCACACGCAGCCGGGGCCAGAGTCTCGGCTCCACAACCCACTGGATTATGAATGCCGTCATCGCGGGCATCTTCCCCGTGCTCGTCACCGAAGGCATGTGGCTTCCCTTCGCCACCTTCGCAGCCATGATGGCGTTACAATTTGTCGTTGTCTGGTTTTATCTGCCGGAGACGCGCGGGATGACACTCGAACAAATCACCCATCTGCTCAGGCCGAAGGCTCTTCCTTAGCCCAAACTCGAAAGAATGTCTTGCCAACTCATTGTCGATGCGGCTATGGTATCGGTACCTTATATTCCCGGAGTTGACGGTGAGTCTACATAGAACTGCAATATTCGAACCACAGGATAGGTCCGCAAGGGATCTTGATGCATTCAACTGTTCCTGCTCGATCAAAGACGGATATAAATTCCTTGAGCATATGGCATCCAGATGGCTTAGTCGGCTCATTTGTGCCGCCATCGTCAGCACGGGAATCACGACCAGCCTGAACGCGCAGCAGCCTGACTTCGGCTTGCACAACGGAGATCACGTTGTCTTCTATGGCGATAGCATTACCGATCAGCGCAATTACACCATGGAGATCGAAACGTTCGTCCTGACACGCTATCCGGGAATGCATATTCAGTTCACCAACTCAGGCTGGGGTGGTGACCGGGTGACTGGCGGTGGTGGTGGCCCTATCGATCTTCGCCTCCAACGCGACGTTTCGGTCTATAAGCCGACCGTTGTTACGATCATGCTCGGCATGAATGATGGCGGCTACAAAACTGCCACCGAAGCATCAAACAAGATCTTCTTCGATGGCTACCGGCACATCCGCGACGTCTTGCAGCAGAGCGCCCCTCAGGCTCGCATCACGGCGATTGAGCCCTCTCCGTATGACGACGTCACCCGTCCTCCCGCCTTCCCGGTCCTCGATGGCGCACCCTATAACCAGAGCCTCATCGGATACGGGAAATGGATTGGCACCTTCGCGAAGGAGAATAAGTGGACAGTTGCCGATGCAAACACGGACTTTGTTCATATGCTTGAACGGGCAAATCAGACCGATCCTGTCGTGGCAAAGGAAATCCTTCCCGATCACATTCACCCTTCCTTCGGCGGTAGCCTAATAGTTGCGGAAGCCGTGTTGAAGTCCTGGAATACGCGTCCCATCGTCGCATCCGTCGCGATCAACGCATCTGGACCTCGACCGAAACTCAGCCATGCTGAACATGCGCTCGTCACTGCATTGACGAGCACCGATGGTCTTCGATGGACGGAGACCGACGACGCCCTTCCTTTGCCTCTCGTTCAATGGGAAAACATGTGGGGCGGGGGGCCGACCATCGGGCTGGTTGTAGGCAGTTCAGATTTCGTGACAGCACTCGACCAGGAGCCGCTCGTCGTCTCCGGCTTGAAGGACGGAGTATATTCCCTTCGCATCGATGGACAAAGCGTAGGTACCTTCACTAATGATCAGCTCGGCAAAGGAGTTAACCTTGCCACGCTCAAGACCCCCATGACCGACCAGGCCATGAGTGTCTACCAACTCACCACCGAGCATGGCGACCTACATTATGACCGCTGGCGTCACGTCGAAGTCCCCCTCGGCACGATGGCGGACGCGCCCCCTGCCATGACAGCGCTGGACCTCCTCGAATCGAAGGTTGTCGAAAAGCAGCAGCAACTCGCCGTGCCCATTGCTCACAGCTTCGAGCTTGTACCAAACCCTTAAGTCGAAGCTTACACTGGACAGACTGGCGTCCAGAAGGAGAGCAATGAACAAGGACCGGCGAACCTTTCTCAAATCGGCGGCAATCGGTGTAAGTGCTTCGTTGTGTCGCGTGGATGCCGTTGCTGCCTCTGTCCCACACGAACTCAGTTCTGCAGAGATGTCTGTTACGTTATCTGGCCCTCGCCACCTCGCTGACTATGTCAATGTTCTGCAGGGCACGAATTCCAGCCCATCCTATTCGCGTGGCAATACTTTGCCCATCGTCGCCGCACCATTCGGCATGGCGCATTGGACCATCCAAACCACCTCAGAGCGCGGCAACTGGTTCTTCCATCCCGCAGATCCTCGCATTGAAGGAGTACGCTGTACGCACCAACTGGCTCCCTGGCTTGGCGACTATGGACAGGTTGCCATTCTTCCTTTTTGCGGAAGACCCGACCTGACACCCACAGGAAGAGCTTCTTCGTATCGACCCCGAGATCTGCACCTGACTCCCTACGGCATGCACGTCGAACTCCGCCGTTACAGTGTGACCATCGACCTTGCGCCGACAGAACGCTGCGCCATCATGGAGCTAACGTTCGCAGAACCTGGGCCCGCGGGTCTATGTGTTGCGATTCCGGGCAACAAAGGCACCTGCGTAGCATCGGGCACTCCAGGGTCTTTCATTGCAACTTCTCCGAGCAATCAGGGTGGAGTCGCACCCGGCTTCGCGACCTACTACGCGCTCTCCATCGACGATCCCACTGTTCAGCTCGACTTTCAGCAGATGGAAAAAGAAGGCGTCGCCGCCCTCCGCTTCAACGTGAAGGCTAATCAACGCGTTCAACTGCGCATTGGCACATCCTTCATCTCCGGCGAACAAGCGAAGTTGAATCTCGATCGTGAACTCGGAACCCTATCGCTCAGTCAACTGACCGATAGGGCCGCCGAAGCATGGGAGCAGCAACTCGGCCGCATTCGCATCGTGGAGCCGGACCAGACGCGCAATAAGATCTTCTACTCCGCGCTTTACCGCGCTTCACTCTTCCCACGCATCTGGCATGAGGTCGATGCCTCGGGCACGACCGTGCATCGCAGCCCCTACAACGGTTCCGTCACTAACGGAGTCATGTACGCCGACCATGGGTTCTGGGATGTGTACCGCGCCTGGTATCCCATGATGACGCTGATTTATCCCGACCGGCTCGCAGAGATACTGCAAGCCTGGGTCAATGCCGCCAAGGAAGGTGGCTGGCTCCCGCAATTCCCTTGCCCGGGCTATCGCGGCGCGATGAGCGGCAGCCCCATTGATACAGTCTTTGCCGATGCGGCCGTCAAGAACATCAAGGGTTTCGAACTCGACATAGCCTATGAGGCACTGCGCAAGCACGCAACGACTCCTCTCAAGCAGACACCTGGCTACGGACGCCAGGGTGTTGCCGACTACCTGGCCCTTGGCTATCTTCCTGCGGACAAGCACGGCGCCTCGCTCACCGAAACTCTTGATGCAGCCTATGGAGATTTCTGCATCGGTCAGGTCGCCAAGGTCCTTGGGCGACACGCCGACGCTCAGATGTTCGAAGAACGCTCCCAAAACTGGCACAAGGTATTTGATCCCGGCACAAAGTTCCTGCGGCCTCGCCTGAGTGATGGACAGTGGCCAAAGAACTTTCTCCCGATTCGCTGGGGAAATGGCTACGTCGAAGGATCGGCGTGGCAGTACCGCGTCTCAGTTCCACACGATCCCAAAGGCCTCATTGCTGCCATGGGTGGCAAAGTTGCGTTCGTTGACGCGCTGGACCAACTCACCACCATGCAGCCGCGTTTCGACGTAGGAGACTACGGCTTCGAGATTCACGAGATGTCTGAGATGGCAGCGGTCGATTTTGGTCAGTACGCTCATTCGAATCAACCTTCGCATCACATCTTATACATGTACGCCATGGCCGGCCGGCCCGACCGCACGCAGTACTGGGTCCGCCGCGTGCTCGACGAGCTCTATACCGTCGATGACTTCGCGGGCGATGAGGACACTGGCTCCATGGCCGCCTGGTACATTCTCAGCTCACTCGGCTTCTACTCGCTTTGCCCCGGACGACCTTCTTACGTTTTGGGTTCGCCACTCTTTCACGAAGCCACCTTGCATCTGCCATCCGGCGTCAAAACACGCATCCGCGCTGTGAACCAGGTTCCCGGAAACCCCTACGTCAGCACATGCACCTTCAATGGCAAGCCCATCACTTCATCACAAATTGACCATGCTTCCCTGGCTTCAGGTGGAGAGTTGGTCTTCACCATGCAGAACAAGCCCAGCTAGACAACAAGCTTGCTAAAAATAAAAAGTGGCTGAAGAGCTTCGTCTCCAGCCACTTTCGTTTGCCGCCTTTTGATCAGACTTCGATGCATCCTGTCAGCTGGCCTTGTTGTTTAGAAGGAGTAGCGCAATGCAAATTGCAGTTGCCGACTCGTATGAAAACCCTCCTGAGTGCTGAGCGTGCTGGTAGTTTGCCCGAACTGAGGGATATTGTTGAGTGCCGATTGCGGATTGCTGAATTGTGGATGATTGAAAATATTGAAGGCCTCTGCCCGGAAGGTGATTTGCTGCTTCTCCAGTTTGGGCAGCGGAAAGGACTTGAAGAGAGACATATCGAAGTTAACCGCGTCTGGGCCGTAATACGCATTCCTGGTCGAGGTGCCGAAGTGGCCCACAGGAATGGCGAAGGCTGCTGGGTTGATTTGATTCAAGGGGATGCTGAACCCTTGCGGACGAGGAGAAACTCCTGGAACTACGTCCGCTCGGGAACTCGCTTGTCCAACATTTTCGGGATCGCATCCGCAGGAGATCGAGTATGGGAACCCACTCCGTATTTCGGTAATTGTGTTGTACTGCCAACCGGATCCAACGATTTTCATCATGTGAGGGATGGCGGGAATGGCATAGCTCGCGTCAAACTCAAGATTGTGACGATCATCGAAATCAGAGTTTCCATAGTCGCCAATCGGGTTGTGATCATCTTGATAGGAACCGAATACGGTGGGGGCGTCGTCGAGCGAATGAGAAAGGGTGTAGCTCGCATTGAAGGAAAGCCCGCTTGGCCAACGCTTTTTGAAGATCAACTGGAACGCCTGATAATTTGAAATCGCGCTTGTCGTATTCGTATTGATGCTGCCGAACTGGGGAAGGGGACGTACCGTGCTTCCGGGAGAGAGCCTATTAAGGTCGTAGCCCTCAATGAGGTGAAGTCCTCTCGCTCCGCTGTATCCGACCTGAATCATAGCGGAGGATCCCAATGCCTGCTGAACGTTGAAGTTCCACTTTTCGGAGTATGGCTCTTGATAGTTCTTCACGATTGCGGAGAAATTTGTCGTCGGAACAGCGAAGGAAGCGAGATCAGGAAAGGGCAGTCCCTGGAGGCCGGGAACTTGAACATTGTTCACGGAAGCGCTGAACCCAAGACCTGTGTTGGACGGAAGGTTCTGTGCCAGGTTACCGGCATTCAGGTCAGAGAAGAAGATGCCAAAGCCGCCTCGGAGCACCAGGTTGCCAGATGCGCGGGGACTATACGAAATGCCGAATCGGGGAGCGAAATTAAGGCGGGGCGCATTGAGGACAGTGCCTCCGACTGGGTCGAGCTTATTTGTAGCAGGGTTGAAATTTGCGATCCTCCCCTGCGATTCCGTGGGAGAACTATCATATTGATATCGCAACCCCATGTTGAAACTGAGTTGCCTGCTTACCTGAAGGTTGTCCTGACCAAAGAGATAAAAATATGTGTTGCGGATACCGATTCTGGGAAAGCCCAAGGTGCCATCGGAAAATGCAAGATTTTGCTGAGCGTCTGCGAAGGTGAGATAGCTGACCGTCATCTGATAACCAAGCTCTTTATTGTCCTGGTTGCGAATAGCCGTTCCCCCAACTTTGATTTGATTACGGCCATGAACAATGGTGACGTTGTCCTGCCATGTAAAAGAGTTGTTGGCGACGTGAAGATCGAAGAGGCCCGGACCGACACCAGCGCCTTCGCCAAAGCCGATGATGGGAGAGGTCAAGACAGATGCGACATTTGAGGCACGGGGATCAACGTGGAAGCGATTGAAGAAAAAACTTGCTTCGTTGATTACATTCGGAGTGAAGGTGTGGGTGTAATTTAACATCGCAAGCTGCATAAATCCAGGCGCATCCTGCACCTGTCCCAAGGCAACGCCTGTATAGGTCTCTGTGAGATTTTGATTGGCGTTGTAACGACCAGTGATGTGATCGGAAGGACGCAGTTGCCAATCTATTTTGACGATTCCCGTGTTCTCGGTGAGAGGATTAGAAATGCTCTCCGTGTATGCACCAAAGCGGGGGTCCGACGCGGAGATAGCGCCGTTCGGCAGAGGGAGAGTTGCAAAAGCGGACTGAACTACAGGCACCGCAGATGCCCTTGCAGCGGCCGTAGGAACAACTGCCGCGAGGATATTTCCACTCCGCTGGCGAACCGCTTCGTAATCTGTAAAGAAGAAAAGCTTGTCGCGGATGAAGCGACCACCAAACGTTCCGCCAAACTGGTTGAGCCGATAGGCCGGCTTATAGTTTGGTGCAGGGTTGAAGTAGTCACGAGCATCGAGCACTTCATTACGGAAGTATTCAAATAAGCTGCCGTGATACTGGTTGGTACCTGATTTCGTAACCAGGTTTACGACACCTCCCTGCGTCTGGCCGTATTCGGCTGAGTACGAATCCGTGTAAACGCGAAACTCCTCCACTGCATCCACGCTTGCGCGGGAAACCCGTCCAGCGCTCGACCCATAAGTATTTCCTACATCGTCAAAGTCGACTCGGCTTGCATCGCCGCCATCGAGTAGCACATGCAGCCCTCCCTCATTGGTGAAGGTTCCCTGACCGCCTACACTCAGTTGATTTGAATTGCCGCGTAGTTGGACTCCAGGTACCAGCGCAAGAAGATCAGTGACGCTCCTCCCATTGATCGGGAGATCCGCAACCTGTTGCTTGCTCACAACACCGCCAAGAGTTGTTGACGCGGCATCAATGAGGGGAGCCTGCCCAGTCACCGAGATCGTCTCCTTCACGTCCCCCGGTTTGAGGGAGAAGCGAAGTTGCATACGGTCCGAGACCTGCAAATTCATCCCAGCCTTGACGCTGGTCGAAAATCCCGGAGAGGACACGGTAACGCTGTAGATCCCGAGCGGCAGTGGAGCTGAGATGAACGTTCCTGTCGAGTCCGTAACAAGTTTCTGCGAGAAACCTGTTCCCTGATTGCTCAGAAGAATCGATGCCCCAGGAATAGAGTAGCCTCGAGAGTCTTGCACCAGCCCCAGGATCGTCCCAGTATTTGACTGTGCTGCGCAGATGGATGCAGTGCAGGCAAGCAGAAATGCTATAAAAACACGTCTCATTGAAAGAATCCTTTTCAGCGGCAATATGGTACCGTTTCCATTCGAATGAGACAGTACCGTGATCCAGTCATCTGTGTCAACAGTTTTTTGTATGTAGCGACACCACTCCAATTTATCGAGATCGGCGTAGACCGAATTTCCTAGTCGAAACCGGTAATTTACGCCTATACCCTAGATAAACGCCGTTCTCATCGCCGATAACATTGTCACTTTCAAAGATTGATCGGCAGTCACTTACAGGACTCCTGGCTGGATTGTTCAATCATCCAGTAATTCCTTGCGAGTGGAAACGCAACCATACATTTTGACAGCCATCTTGTTGCATCACATTTTCAGTGGAAAAAGACGGGCATCCGCCACTTATATGTCGAAGGAACAATGGAGTACTCAAATGTCTTCAGCCGCAGCTCTATTCCATTTCGGAAGTTGCAACATGTCATTCGCGAGACGAGCGCTTTCGGTCCTGATCGTCGAAGCAAAATCACAAGCGCTGAAATAGACACTTTCCAAAAACTGGAGCCTACGAAAATACCCGCACGACGCCATGACTCGCGGGGGACACATTCATATCTTTGGAAAGGACTAGTTGTGAATTATTACAACAGGCGTTCACAGGCACGCATCACTCCCCGCAACTCTGCCAGACCCCGAAGGCGTCCTACAGCAGGGTAGCCTGCTTGCGCTCCCAGGGCTTTATCCGAGAGAAGCTGTCGGCCATGGTCAGGACGGAACGGCAACCTCTGCTGGTCGCCCGCAGCTTGACGCCGGCGCTCTTCTTTCACAAGTTCGATCACAATTGAGACAAGATCGGCATCACCATCGAGATGCCCAGCTTCAAAAAAGCTCTCGCTATCCTGCTCACGCTGTGTCGACCGGAGATGAGCAAACCAGATGCGGTGCGCAAATTTACGAACCATCGCTTTGAGATCGTTGTCGCTGCGAACACCGAGAGCGCCGGTGCAAAAGGTGATTCCGTTAGCATCGCCCGGCCATTGGCCGATCAAATATGCGAGATCCTCCGCCGTACTGACAATTCGCGGCAGTCCCAGCAGATTTCGCGGAGGATCATCGGGATGAACACACAGCCTTAAGCCAAGCTCCTCGGCAACTGGACAGACTTCTTTTAAAAAGGCGGCTGCATTAGACCTAAGATCGCCTGCATTCATCCCTCGGTAGCGTTCAAGTCCCAATCGAACCTGATCCAGCGTGAATGCCTCATTCCCTCCTGGAAGTCCCTGAAGAATGGTGTTCTTCAGCTTTTCACGCTGTGCAATAGACATGTCATGATAGAGCGCGGCTGCGACGCGAATGCGGTCTTCACCCCAATCTTCTTCCGCTCTTTTTCGTTTGAGCATGTATAAATCGAATGCTGCAAATTCTGTCGCGTTGAACCGCGTTGTTGTGCCGCCGCTGGCAAGGGGGAAATCCAGTTCTGTTCTCATCCAACTGAAAAGCGGCATCAGATTGTAGGCGACAATGCCTATCCCGCAGGACGCAAGGTTCCGCAGCGAAGCAATGTAGTGATTGATATCCCTCTCAAATCCAGGCTCACGTAACTTGATGCGCTCACTCACATCCAGGCTTTCAACGACCGTCCACTCCAATCCTGCAGACCTCACGACGTCCTGACGACTTCTAATCGCCTCGACCGGCCATACTTCTCCAATGGGGACCTCGTGCAAAGCTGTAACGATCGCTTCAGCTCCAGCCTGTCTCGCATCAGAAAGTGTTACTTTGTCGGATTGGCCAAACCATCTCCAGGTCTGCTGCATCATTCATTTCCCTATATTGATCGGATGTATTTTCATTTTTGATTCGTGCGGACCACATGGCAAGCGAAGAACTATCCTGGCTGCTCAACCTTTCAACATATGCACAATATTTCGCGTATAGGGAGGATCGCGCTGACGGGCTGCTCATCACATTAGCGTGCTTCCGTCAGTAGCGGAACAGCCCCCAGGAGTGCGGCTTTCTCGCCAAGCTCCGCAGCTCGCACGACGGGCGTTCCCCACGCAGCCCAGGCATACTTATTGATGTGGTTCTGTACAAAAGGCAATATGACGTCTGCCCGACCCAAGACTCCACCCCCCATGATCACAACTTCCGGATCGTAAGCGTGAATTAAAGCCACCGCGTTGGCAGCCCAGACCTCAAGGCAATGCTGCCGTACTTCCAAGGCAACGTGATCACCCAGGTCGGCCGTATCGAAGAGCCTACGAAAGTTCAGTTCCGGTTCCGCGGCAAGGAGGCTGGTTGCAAACGCCGGATGCTCCCGAATGATCCCTGGCAAGGCCCAACCGGATGCTTCTGCTTCGGCACAGCCGATATTACCGCACTTACAAAGTCGTCCCCGGTAATTAACCGGCAAGTGCCCGCCAAGACAGGCAGCTTGTGCGTGTGCGCCGCGTAACAGCCTGCCATGAATTATCGCTGCCCCACCAATGCCTGTCCCCAGTGTCATCATGACCACATCACTTACACCTTGAGCGCTTCCCGCAAATTGCTCGCCGAGGAGCGCCATGCGCGCGTCGTTCTCCATACGCAGGGGTAGACCAAGAACCTCTTCGCTCCACGCGCCGAGATCCAACTCCTTCGCGTCCTCATACTTCTTCAACGTGGAAAGGATGCGGCTGGTTCGAGCATCGATGATTCCCGGAAAGCCGACAGCGAGACCACCACATGCACTTAGAGTCTCTCCGGACTCGTCCAGAAGCTGCTGCAAGGTCTGTGCGATCAGGGGAAGGATGGAAGCGAGGCCCTTAGCACTCTCGGCTGCAAGCGAGGAGCAGGCCAGTATCTTCTGATCACGCACCACCGCGCAACCAATATGTGTTCCGCCCATGTCAAGAGATAAGGCAAGCATCAAGGGTTCCTATCTGGTCTGCCGCATTAAGAGAAGTACCGGCTCATGCTGGCAAGAATAAAAACAGCGAGGACCAGCAAAGCTACCCCGCTCCATTGGATTCTGATCGGGAGGCGCCCGCTGTTCCTCCATTCTCCGGTTGTCATGCCCAGCAGGCTTGCAATAATAACGATGAGAGACATAAAGAGCGGCCATCCCAGGACCGGCCCCAACGAGCCCAGCTTCGCGGCAGCAAAGCCATACAAGAGCGTACTGCCCAACCATAGGACTGCCATCACAAATGCCAGCCCCCAATGGCTCAGACGCCCATCCGCAAACTTGCTGCCCGTACGATTTTTCCGCAGCAGCCACAGACAATACAACAAGTTTGGAATTGCCCCAGCCAGCATAAGCGGCATCCAGATCACATTGGAAGCGTTCAATTCTCCCGCACCTGCGGATCGCGCCGCTTCGGTAAGGGAGCTTCCAAAAGCGAGACCGAGATTTATAAACGAGGCTCCCAACCCACAAAGAATCGCGAGGGCAATGCCAAGCCCAGAACTCTTATGCGTTGCGGCATGTCCGCTCCGAGCTTTCTCCCGCATGCGTCCTGCAATGGCGCAGACGAGCACTCCTGCTATAACCAGTGCGACACCGACAAGTACACCGTGTCCGGCAGGAGTTTGCAGACGCTCAGGATGTAAACGAACCAGCGGTATGAGAGTACCAACAGCAGCAGACGTTCCCAGTACGAGAGAGAATGTAAGCGCAATGCCGATCGCATCGACTGCTAACCCAAAAAATACCTGTGCAACTCCCCATCCAACGCCGAAGAGCATGACCACCAACAGCATACTAGGAGCCACTGATGAGTAAATCTCTCCGAGATGAGGCACCGTACTAAGCGTAATCACCGGCGGCAAAATCAGCAGCGCAAAAATCGTCCACACCAGCCAGGTGTTTTCCCACGCCCAGCGAGATGTGTACTTCATTGGAAGCGTGAAGCTGGCATTCATCATGCTGGCCAATACAAGAATCGCGAATCCGAGTGCGGCATTGCTCATACCGTGCTTTGTCCTTCTTTCACAACAATGTGAATGCCTTCACTGTGGAACATGAAAGCTGCGCGATACTTCCACCGGATGAATTCAGTCTGCATGATTAGTCCGCTGCGTCGCACACCAATAAGGTCTCATTGCTTGCCCGCCAATCCGGCTCCATCTTCATGAAAGCCGACTCCGCCTGCAGGCACAAGCATGCCGCCATCAACGGTAAGTGCAGCGCCCGTGATAAATGATGCCCAGTCGCTCGCCAGAAATGCGATTGCGTGCGCAATCTCTATCGGTTGGCCAACCCGTCCCAACGGGTGTGCGCGCCCGTAGTGCTCGAATGTTGCTTCAGGATCTGGCGTAAGGCCAGCGCTCCAGCGTAGCATCGGCGTATCAACTGCCCCAGGCAGCACGCAGTTGGCTCTCACATTTCGGCCTGCAAAGTCGAGCGCAATCGAACGCGTGAGACCCAACAATGCATGTTTCGCAGTAACGTACGCGGCAGAATCTCCAACCGCAGCGACACTTTGTACAGACCCAACAATTACGATGGATCCACCCTGCGCGGCAATCATATGTGGCAGAGAAAAGTGCACTGCATAAAAACAGCCGTCGACATTAACGCCAAGTGTTTCACGCCACAAATCTACGCTGCTCGAAAGTGCATCTCCATACCGCTGTATACCAGCACAATGTACTAATACATTAAGAGCGCCATAAGTCTGCGCGGCGGCGGCGATGGCGTTGCGCGTACTGTCAACCTCAGCGACATCGCACGCATAGAAGTTTGCAGGGTATCCCAAGCCATTCAGGCGTTGCACGAACGCACGACCGTGAGCCTCATCGCGATCAAGAATTGCCACGCGTGCACCGAGTTCACAAAGAAGCTCAGCAGTCGCCGCTCCAATCCCCATTGCGCCACCTGTTACTACAGCTACTTTTCCGGAAAAGCTAATTTCCACGATTCCCTTCCTGATGACCGGCGACGGGACGCGTCTCCATGCGAACTGTAACAACTCCATACGCGGGAATTGTGAGATCAATACCATCCGTGCCTATTTGCAGTTCTTTTTGTTTTTGCTCCAGTATGTTGCACAGCCATGCATGTTGGACTCTGAGATAGTCACTGTGAATCACGACTGATTCAGGTCTTCCCGCGGTTTCTTCCAGTCTTATGATGCTTCCCTCTCCGTCTTCCGCCATCTTCCATGTTGTCGCCACAACTGCGTCGGAATTGATATGCAGAAAACTCGCAGCCGTATTGCCTAAGACGTGAGGATACGGACTTGGTTTGACTGGATCAGATTCAAGTGGCGTCATAATCTCCCACCCAGTGCGAGTCAACTGCTGTGGATCAAATTCATTCATGCTGACAATTTTGTAGCGAAACACATAATTTCCGCCCTGAGAAGAGGCATAATTGGTGTCCCAGTAGTTCGACATGATCCACGAAAATATAGCATTACTGCGCGGATGAAACTCTGACGGCCATGTGCCGCGAACAATGTCTCCAAAGGTTACGATGGGCGCATCCAGTGGCAGAATCGCCGCTGTGACGCCATCGCTTGTTGTCGCCGCCCAATGATTTACGGCATACCACTCGCGGCTGCCGCCAATGAGCTCGTCGCGTGCCGGATTAGCCCAAGCATTTTGCGTCTCATAATTGAAATCGGGCTTCTTGCCTGCAAATGAAAATGCAAAGTATGCGGCTTCTTTACGCAACGTGGCCATCTTCTGAACTTTATAGGTCAGCTCGATACTCTTTCTGTCTGAAGGCAGCGTAATCTCAAGTTGAATAATGGGCGTATTGGGCGCGCTCGACGTCAGGACTGCCGTCAGTCCCTCTGTATTTCTGGTAATGCCGACAAGCTTCCCATGCGAAGCCTCAATTGGATTCAGGGCTGGCAGGTGTTGTGCGACTCCATAACGATAGAGCGCGTTACGAGGCGCATCGTCACCACCCTCTACATAGACATAAGAGCCAAAAAGAAACGAGCTCTGACTGTCTACCAGCTCTCTGCGAAGAGACTTATCGTAAATGCTTTTAATTGCCCCATGTTGTGGATCGAGCGTAATTCGGTAATACCTGTTCTCCAGCACATTGCCTGTCGAAGCAGGAAGCGAATGCTGCAGAGATGCACTCGAAGAAGCTTTCGGAACGATCGCGAACGTGCGGTATCCCATTGCGGGGACATCAGCAGCTTGAAAGCGGACGCGATTCGTGGGGCCACCGAATCCAGGAATTGAAAGTCCGGCCTCACGCTTCAGAATTGTCTGCGGCACTGGTTGTTTTGTCGCAGCATCGACAAGGATCTGCCCGTCCGGCAGATCTACGTCGACCCATCCGCCGCGATTCCAACTGAGCGAATTGAAAACCAGAACCGAATCCTGATTTACATTGACCAAAGACTCAAGCTGCATCCAACTCTGTTCGATGCTCTTTGCAATGTCATTATGCGCAATCACACTCTCCAGGTCCTTCTGCTGAAGTTGCCGTCGAGACTCATCCCCCTCCGGCTGCGTTGTGGCGCTTGCGGCTGTCCAGGTGTGCTCATTGAACAGCAGCATGTTTTCCCATGCGTCGCGCGTGCGCGCAGCGTCGGGCCGTAGATCAGGGTTGAGCAGCACCGGCAATACGCTCATCTTTTCGGCAGTGAGGATGCGTGGCTGGCTTCGGCGAAAGATCGCTACATGCTTCGCATCCGAAGTCACACCGTCTTCCCAATACGGTCCGAAATCTCCGCGATATACCTTGAGGTGTCCCCCAAACTGTTTTTCGAGCGATGCCATCGCCGCCTCAAACGTGGTAAATGTCATCTTCGGATACGCGTATTCTTTTGCCCACATCTCCGGCAGGTTTACCTGCTCGCGACTGAGCGGTGTGTTTTCAAGCTGGCTCCCATAAACGATGACGGAGTCCGCCGTGTAGTCGGGCCGGGTATAGGCCTGTAGAAATACGGGAGTCGCATCTTCGACCGCGGGCAGCGTCGGTGGCGTTCCATACATGGAAGCCAACTGGAGATACGCTCGCGAATACCACATCATGACGCGTCCGCCGTCCGGCCCCTCCCAGTAAAACGGCGACTTCTCATTCCAGCGCCCCAGCAGCACTGCTGGGGCGCGCCATGAGTTACTGCCCGCCGCCAGATACTTCACGCCCGCATCATGCAGCACAGAGGCATAAGACCAACTGTACGAAGGCACATCCGTGATGTTTGCCGCACCGATAGGCAGATCGTACTTACCCGCCAAGGAGCGGCTGTAGTACAGCGAATGGATCAGCTCCTCCAGCGACGCAGTGCCGGTAAGCTCATTTGCGAATTGCGCAGGAATGACAATCTCTCCGGCCCGAACTGCGGCAAGAAATTGCTCCGTGCGTTCCTGTGACCGGCTTTGAAGGTACTTCTGAGCAACCCAACTGCCATCAAGAGTCCATCGGAAGTTAGGCTTCTGCTTCAGCAGATCAAGGACCCCGTCGACACTCTCCGATTGCAACTCAGCGACCTTCGGAGCATAGTCTGTGAATCCAATGTCCAGGTGCTCGTGCGGAACGATGTCCAGTATCCACTTCTTCGCAGCCTCAAGCTTCTGCGGAAACCGATGGCCATCGACGCTCAGCACAGCTTGTACTTCTCCGTGCCACTCCGGTACGGCAAAACGCAGGTGCGCCTCACCAAACTCTCCCTCCAGCACAAGAGGCTGTGTAAACTGCTTCCCTCCAATGGCAAAGGTAACTTCGCCACGCTGCACGGCCCCGGCCTCAAGTTCCGGATAAACATCAACAATCTCCTGCAACCCAGTCGATGACGTTTTATAAAAGATTGTTGGAAGAACTGTGGCAAGGATCGATCCCGGCGCGTAGCGCTTCTGATCGTTATGCGTGAACGCGAGCGCATCATAGACAATGCCACTCTGGCCGGGCGCTATGTTGCCCATCGAACTCTGCGGCGTTGAAGGCGTGTCGATTGCCGTTAAAATAAAAGTATTGGCTCCACGCTTCAACCACTGCGTCGGAATGTCGATTGTCTTTACGTCGCGCGACGTTTGCGGCACAAATGTGCCTTCCCAGTCTCCGGCGCCGTAATCCAGCCTTGGATGAAAGTAGAAGACCCCTTTGTGTCCGTTCACGTCGAGCTGCAGGGCAGACATGCGCGGCGTCTCATACATCATGGCTACGCGGAGTTGATAAAGACCCTGAGTTACATCCAGCAGCGGAAAGACAATAGAAAACGGGTGCAGTCGCCCTCCATCGATGGCGTTTGCAGGCCCTGGCTGAAAACGCGGCCAGTCTGCTTCGTGGCTCTTGCCAACCATATAAACCACAGAGAATTCAGGGCTGTTGTAGTCGATGCCCTGGCTGCTAAACTCCTGCGAAGAATCGTCAAACTTTCCGATTTGCCAAAGGACATGTTCCTGCGAGTGCGCCGATACAAGACAACTCCATACGATCAGAAACAGAATTACGGAATATCGGCTGATCACCAGTCGCCGCGCATCCTGCCTATTCGTAAGCGTCACAGTCGTCAGTGCCCTTTCGTTCACCGCCCGCTCCATACAATTACAAGTTCACAAGCCGCTGTCCAGGTATCCCTACATGCACGCGTCCGATATGCCATCGGCCAAGATTTGCCACATAGAGATCATCCATAGCAGCTCCACCGAATGCCGCATTGGTTGGCCGGGCAATCCTCGTACCTTCTGAATCGAAGGCAAGGAGTTGGATACTGCGATCTGGGTTCACCCTATAAATGCAGTCGCTGGCATAACAGGTGACATAAAGATTTCCTCTCTCGTCGAACACGAGTCCGTCCGGAACACGAGCAAGTCCCTCCGCATATATTTCAGCAGCTCCGGCAGCATGTCCTGCCGATACCGGAATGCGTAACACATGGTCGTGCTGGCTCACGACGACAAACAGAAAGCAGTCGTCGCTACTCAGAGCAAGTCCATTTGGAAAAGCCAGCGGCCCCGCAATCACTTCTACGGTACCCGTCAGACGCAGGCAATATACGAAGCCATTCCCACGGTCCCATTCTCCGGAATCACTGAAATACAAATTACCTTCATGATCAAAGACCGAAAAATTGGGTGTGACAAGAGGCCGATCGCCCGCCCGAGAGACCGTCTGTAAAACCTGCCCGCTACGGTCAATCTTCATCAAGGCATGAAGGCCTGAGTTGCATACCCAAAGTTCCTGCTGGGCAGAGAACGTCAATCCCAGGCAAAAGCCCCCCAGCCGCACAATCTCCTCGCTTCGGCCTGACGGATCGATTCGATAGATTTGGCCAAGCTCTCCACCGGCCCACAACGCTTGCTCATCGTCGAACGCCAGCCCCTCCGGATGATCGAGACCGTCAGCAAATACGGTAAAGTCCTCTTTCTGGAGCAACGGCGCGCCTGAAGGCTCGGCAACTGTCATTTTGTCAATCCAATCATCGGAATTCGCGCATCTGAACTCATACCTGAGAGTGGGCTATGTTTTCAAGTGAACTCTCTATTATGATAATAGGATCACATTACATGATCGAAATTACTTTATAGAATCAAGAAAAGAGATTTTATTTTGACATGCTGTATACAGTATGCCATGATAGAGAAATTGTAGCCATAATTTTTGTCTATTTTTCTGCACCATTAGAGCGAGCGAAGGAGGGTGCATGACTGCTTGGAGTACAGATGACGAACTTTTTACACTTGCAGAACGTGAACTGTTCACCTGCGTCGTCGGCGACATTATGGACAAACTCCACCTCTTCCATCAATTTCTCCCTCCGCAAATCAGACCTATCACCAATGAGGCCATGGTTATAGGCCGCGCAATGCCCGTCTTGTGCGGAGACGTCTTTCAGGAGTCATCCTTGAACTCTGCAAATGAGCTAATGGCAAAGCCTTTCGGACTAATGCTTGAGGCCCTCGATGATTTGCAGAAAGGCGAAGTTTATCTCTGCACTGGATCAGCTCCGCGAAACGCCACATGGGGCGAAATGATGGCGACGCGGGCCACAAAGCTGGGAGCAAGAGGAGCGGTTCTAGACGGCTATTACCGGGACACCAAAGAATTGATTCGAATGAATTTTCCAACCTTTGGCTATGGCTCCTACGGTCAGGACTCTGCGCCTCGCTATAAGGTGCACGACTTCCGCGTGCCCATTGAGATTGGGACTGTCCGGATTCAACCAGGCGATATTATCTTTGGCGATATTGATGGTGTATGCATTGTTCCGAAGGAAGCAGAACGAGAGGTCTTCACCAAGGCCCTTGAAAAGGCTCGCGGAGAAAAATTAGTCAAAAAATCCCTTGAAGCTGGAATAAGTGCGGTTGCCACATATAAAGAACACGGAATTATGTGAAGGGCTTCAAATGGCGACTCAATATTCACTAACTGAAATTTTGGGCTCGCACCCTAGCTGACATTGAAGATGCGATGACGATGTAGCAGCGAAATTCTCAGCACGGCAGTTGAAAGTGAATCTCATGACCAGCATTGATCTGTGGCAAAAATCTATCCTGATTACAGGCGCTCTCGGTGCGATTGCCGAACATATCGTCCGCAAACTCAGTGAAGCAGGCGCCTTTCTTATTCTCACAGACGCAAAATCTGAGGCAGAAGCTCTTCCTGTAATCGAGAGTTGGAAGATTCGTCCCTCAAGGTACATCTATCGCCAGATGGATGTAACAAATTCAACTGAAGTAGAAGCTGTCGTCCATGACATGATAAGTCGCTACTTAAACCTGGACACTGTTTTGGGTCATGCTGGAGGGTGTGGACTTCATCCGTTCGCCGAAACGTCAGAAGCTGACTTTGATCGTATCTTCAAGTTTAATTACTTTGCACAAACTTATCTGGCACGCGCTTTCGTTTCGCAATGGGTGCGCCGCAAAATTGCCGGCCACCTGATCTTCACTTCATCCTATGTGGCCCAAATTCCTCATACCCGAATTCCGGCCTACGCTACAGCAAAAGCTGCATTGGAGCATCTGACCCGCTGCCTCGCCCTTGAGTATGCCCCGGCGGGCATACGTTTCAACGGGATCTCTCCAGGGAATGTGGCTGCAGGTAGCTCGCTCAAGGTCTTTGAAGAGGACCAGGAGTATCGAGAGTTCGTACTTCGCGTGGCACCCATGGGAAAGCGCAATTCGCCGGAAGCAATTGCGGACGCATTTGTATTTCTCTGCTCCGAGATGGCAGAGGAAATAACGGGTCAGATACTCCGAGTAGATTTCGGCGTCAGCATCCCGAAGATTGGATGATCCATCGATATGAAACTTGGGCTTGGCTTATATCGCCACATGTTAACCTCCGAGCACTATGCCTTCGCTGCTCAGGCTGGATGTACTCATGTAGTCGTTCACCTGGTTGATTACTTCAAAGGTAGTGCTTCAAACCCGGCCAACAATCAACCTACGGGCGGAAAAGACAGTCCGTGGGGAATGGCTGGAGATCCTGAGCATCTCTGGACACAAAAAGAACTTAGCGACTTAAAGACCGAGATAGAGGCGTCGGGGCTTCATCTTGAGGCAATCGAAAACCTCGACCCGGCCCATTGGCACGACATTCTGCTCGACGGGCCCAAGCGAGCCGCCCACATTGAGAATGTCAAGACCATCATTCGCCGGATGGGAGAAGCCGGAATCCCGATCCTCGGCTATAACTTCAGCCTGGCCGGTGTCTGCGGACGTATCCAGGGGCCATTCGCGAGAGGTGGTGCCGTATCTGTCGGTCTCGATGGACCTGTCGAGACACCAATTCCAAACGGCATGGTTTGGAACATGATTTACGATCAGCATGCCCCCGCGGGCACGCTTCCCTCTATTTCGCATGAAGAACTTTGGAAGAGAGTCGAGAGATTTCTCGAAGAGGTTCTGCCTGTTGCGGAAGAAGCCGGCGTAACGCTTGCTGCCCATCCAGATGATCCGCCTTTACCGACCATGCGTCAGCAGCCTCGACTGGTCTATCAGCCAGATATGTATCAAAGGTTGATTGACATCAATCACAGCTCCAGAAACGGTCTTGAGTTTTGCCTGGGAACGCTAGCTGAAATGAGTGACGGCGATATCTACAGTGCTGTTGATCAATATAGTAAGCAGCACCGCATTGCTTACATTCATTTCCGCAATGTTCGCGGCAAGGTTCCCAATTATAAAGAAGCATTTATCGATGATGGCGATATCGATATGCTTAGGATCCTGTCAATTCTTGACCGCAACGGATTTGATGGCGTTCTTATTCCCGACCACACTCCGCAGATGAGTTGTTCCGCTCCCTGGCACGCTGGCATGGCGCACACGCTGGGATTTATGCGTGCCGCGCTTATGAATATTGAAAGAGAACATCGCTCTCGTCAGCCAGGGACAATCAGGTGAATATTGGCGCGGGAATAGCAATTGCTTCTATCGCCGGGGTGATGAACGGCCTCTTTCCGCTGCCAATGAAAGCCAACAAGGTCTGGGCATGGGAAAACAACTGGCTACCGTTCAGCTTTCTATCTCTCGTGCTCTTTCCCGGAATCATCGCCTGGTATACCGTGCCTCAGTTTCCGCTGGCATGTCAGCATGCGAACCTTGCTGACATATTCGCAGCGATGGCCTGTGGTGCGCTCGTTTATACAGGATCGCTGCTATTTGGTATCTCCATCGTCTATGCCGGTCTTACCTTGAGCTTTGCTTTGCTCGTCGGATCCATGAATGCTGTCGGCATTCTAGTTCCCCGGCTGCTGTTCAAGCATTCCCTGCTGGGCTCGGCGGCTGACTGGCTTGTTCTCGCTGGTGTAGCGTTTTCAACCGTCTCTGTCGTTTTAGGATTTCTGGCTGGTAGGTGGAATAGAAAAACTCAAGAGGATGTGACTCAGGCTCCCTCAAAGCGTATTTTGGGTTCTATCCTGGCTACGCTCGGAGGAATACTTTCCGGCCTCCTGCCTGTTGCGATGGCAATGCCCTGGGAGCATCGTCTCTTCAGCTCTGCAATTCACTATGGCGACGCATCCTCGGTTGGAGCATCGAACGCCGTACTATCCCTGATTCTTTTCGGAGGAGCAATTCCAAATTGCAGCTACTGCATATATCTCTTATGGAAGAACCGCACCTGCCGTCATTACAGAGTGAATCGTTCTTATCTTTATTGGGGACTGGTCTTTGCCATGGCGATTCTCTACTCAGCGAGCGTGGCACTTTGGGGGATGGCGATTTCTCCTTCCCTGCTCGGGGCTTTAGGCTCCTCGGTCGGCTGGGCTCTGTTCGTCGGCATGATTGTTCTGAGCTCTACTACTGCTGGCCTGCTTCAAGGCGAGTGGAAGCAGGCCGGTATAAGCGCATGGACGGCACTTACCGGAAGCCTTGCATGCCTGCTTTCGTCGATGATCCTAATATGTATCGGCAACTACTATAAGTAAGCAGTTACCACTATCCAGCGCATTCACGAATGGGGTCGCTGTTTGTCCGGTCCGTAGTGCACTTAGTCATACCTTGATTACAAAGCGAAACCGCATGTCACTCTCGTACCACTGCGGAAAGGCAGTGCCCCAAAGATTGTTGTAGAGATTCACATGCACACCTTCTCGCATGTCCGGTTGTTTGTTATTAAAGTCCAACAGCGATCTCTGACCAGGAGCCACAAGGGCCGCGTCAAGCAATTCCAGCGTGAAACTTCCCTTTTCATCGCGATAGCTAACATCCTTGGTAACTGCGTGTAAATGGCGATTGCCGTTTTCGATTACATCCAGTGGAGATATCGGCTGATTCACCTTTTCAAACTGCCACCCATTTGGGTCAGGAGCATTCGGCGAGAAGGAAAACCACATCGCCTCTGCCATGCGGTTCGGTCGCTTCCGAAAGCACTGTAAGGTGATATACACAGCACGCTCGTTGTGCGGAAACGACAGTTCGACCGTCGAGTGTTCCGGCCAGCCGATTAAGTCTTCCAACGACGGATCAGGCTTCGGCATCTGCAGGTCTACAACAATACGGTGCCCCTTGGCATCCTCTCCGGCGCTACACCGCTGCAATTCGGGTTGCCAGGTTCTGCTCTCGGCCGGATACTGATTCATTCCCGGCTTGCCAAAATCATTGTCGGCAAACCGCTGCGTGTTGTATTGGGTGTTGAAACGCGCAAAGTCGGCGCTTGTAAATGTCTGATATCTGAAAAGTGCGAGTGGATGCTCTGAGGATGCCCATTCACGGCCCGTCTTCCTATCTCTCAGCTTTACGATCGCTCCATGTGCAGGATCGAGAGAAACATCAAAATTTGATGTTTGGAAATTGTTCGCAGGGTTGAACTCATTCAACGACTGCCTATCAGGAAGACTTGGCTTAAGGGCCTCCAGTCTGGAGTTTGCCTCTTGCTGCAATGCGGGAGGGAGTGTCAGCACGGCAATGTCCACATTGCGCCGCTTATCAGTCCACTCATCGTCCATCTTTTGAAACTCGGGTTTTTCAATCCTGGCTTTGCGAAGTTGACTGACGGTATAGATGTCCGGGTTCTTCAGGTACTGACCGGTAGAGAGTCCCCAATTATGCTCAGGCATCAGGATCAGCCTGGACGTAAATGCCATGTCCACTGTATCTCCCACATGGAGCCGCCCGTCGGCCAGCCATTCCTGCCGCAAACGGCATAACTCGCGATACCGTGCAACTTTGCCCGGATCGCTAGCCGGGCCATAAATCCAGGTGTCTCCAATCTCCTGAGTAACGACTGGCAGACGATCACGCACCTTACGCAGCGCCGTGGCAACCGTGCTCAGATTTGCGGCAACAATTCGCGCTCTGGGAAAGCGGCTGCGTAACGCTGCGTAATACTCTTTTACCTGCTGTGCAGTATGCGGACCGGAGTTGTCGATCGCGACTCGAATTGAAACTGCGATGTCCGTTCCCGGAACCGCCACCGTGCCACCATATCCCAGCGGATGATAGAGCACCATGACCTGCTCCCCTTTAGGATTGCGCCAGTTAAAGAGGTGGCAGTGTGGCTCCAGTGGCTCGGCACCCTCCGTTGTTGAACCAGCCGTCCCACTCGCGGGTAAGAAAGGCACATCAGGAGCCCTGCATCCCGGATTGTCACCGATATCCAAAAACTCAACGCCTGCTTCTACAAGGGGAGCAATCAATCCGCGGGTATGGCCTGGCACATCGGTTAGCTTGCCCGCGACTGTCTTCTTACCGAATCTCCGATCGAGAACCGTAGAGATATTTAAGGCAGATGAGATCAAAGAGCGGTCCAGCATCTCCGACTGCCACGTAAATGGCATCGCGTGCCAGGCGATGTCGCCGGCCAGGATGGCATCTTCCATTCGTTTGCGATCTTTGGTCGATGCCTGCTCCAGGTACTGATAGATCATCCATGACGCAATCGTCCAGACATACCGCTCTTCTCCTTGAGAGCTGCGGAATGCCGTTGCCAAATCCATTGCGCGCGGCAGATATTCATCAAAGTACGTCAGTAAAACATTTCGCTCAGTGTCCGTAAAACCGATATCGAGATGGCACATGGAAACGACATAAACAGTGTTTACCGTCTCATTGGATTGAACTTCCATTGCGCTTGCATGAGAAGCAAGCGGGCTGATGGAGGCAATGGTCATTCCTTTCAGAAAGTCTCGGCGATCCATATCTTCTCCCTATTTGCATACTGTATACAGAAATAATTGGTGCACTGCTGCCCCACAAGTCCTGCTTTAGCACTACGAGCTTATGTGAGGGGAATCTGCGTATGGGCCAGGCTGGAATAACGCTCTGGATTCGTATAACGATGGCGAAGGTGTTTTATAACCGCAGCTTCCGGACTCATATTTGATTTGCTTAGAATCACATCAAGGAGATCGCGGTGATGACGCAACGGCCAATGAAGTGAATTATGGGCCGTCATATAAGCAAGCGCCTGATGCGAGAAGAGGACCGTCACCAGGGAATTCAACGTCTTCTCCAGATATGAGTTTCCAGATGCAGCCCAAACTATCCGGTGAAATTCCAAATCCAATTTTGAAGCATCAAAGTCAGACTCCGTGGTCGTGCTCTCCATCTTTTCCACCAGCGCCTCAAGCCGCTTTTCATAGCTGGGTATTAGGTTCACGCGGCACAATTTGATGGCCTCAGCCTCAAGCACAATCCGCAGACTATTAATCTTTTGCACGTCCTCCTCGCTAAGCATGACAACAAACATGCCGCGACGAGGATGGTTCATCACCAATCCTTGCTCCTGGAGCTGAAATAAAGCTTCACGCACCGGAATCCGGCTTACTCCAAATTGCTGGGCGAGATGGGTTTCATTGAGCCGTTCACCAGGCTTGAAGACAGCCGTCAGAATTGCATTGCGGATTCGCTCGACGACATGAGTCTTTAAGGTAGCTACGGGGAGCTCTGAGAGCTGGGTTGTGGGGGGCATTCAGTTACAACTCTCCTTCAAATCAATCATCAATATGGTTTACAGTATACGATATATCTATCGGCTATTTTTCGGCCAATGTAGCGTGAATGCAACCAGGCAATCCTGCGATCTGAGGAACTTACGGGCCTCCCGACAGAACTTGCTTGATTCTCCGATCACTAAGCTCATTAACAGTGTTCGTCGTCTGTTGTTGTAACTGTTGATAAAGAGCCTGCGCTTCCTTCTGCTTACCGACGGCAAAATACGCACGAGCCAAATTATAGGTAGCACTCCGCATCGTAGGATCGATCTTGTGGGCTATCTCTAAATCCACAACCGCCTTCTGTGAATTCCCTTCTTCTAAAAGAAGCTTCCCGCGCAGTGTGCGAGAAGGCACAGAATTTCCGTCGAGCCGGATCGCCATATCCAGTTGGGCAAGTGCCTCGGTCGGTTTCGTTGGATCGAGTTTCAACATGCATTCGGCCAATAGGTACTCTAAATCCGCACTGCTGACCCCGGCATCCATTGCACTCCTTAGATCGGCGGCCGCCGCTGCATAGTTGCTCAACTTGTAGTCGGTTAGTGCCAAAAAGAATCGCGGATCCGTTTTTTCGGGCGAAGCTTTCACTGCGTTATCAAAGTCATCACGTGCCTTGTCCAACTGGCCCAGCAAGGTCTCCGTGGCGCCACGAACGACAAACACCTCTGAATTATTCGGAAAAACCGCGACACACTCTGTCGCCACTTTTTGCGCTTCAGCAAACTGTCCGGCATCGGTTAGCAGCGTTATCAGATTCAGGTAAGAAAATAAATCTTGCGGATGCTCCTGAATCTGGCCCCGAAGAAGCACGTATGCATCCTGATATTGGCCTAGCTTTGCATACGATACAGCGAGAAGATTTACACAGTCAGGGTTAAGCGCTTGCTTATTCTGCACTGCTTTAAGGCTCTTGATCACCGACGGATAGTCGCCCATCTCGAACTGGCCAAACGCGACCGCATAGGCATGTGTTTGGTCGTCGGGCACATCCGCATCGACGGTCGCAAAGAGCCTGAGAGCTGTCTTGAAGTCATGCATCCTGCCATAAGACCAGGCAATATTAAAGGTTTCGATCTGCGACAGATGCACACATTTCTCCACCCTCTGCAGCAGAAGCTTAGCTTCTGCATCTCGATGCAGCTTCAAAAGCTCATCGACACGGCGCAGCGTGCCGTGCACGTCGCAAACGTTCTCGTTTTTCTGCCCGCTACTCTGCGCCCAAGTGGGACTGATAGCGCCGGCAATGAAGATAAAAGTCAGAGTGAGACAGACTCGGCAAATGATCTGCCAACTGCGCCGCTTCACGCGGCCCCCCACCTCTGCTCTAAGTCTTACGGAACTGTGTTTTGGCAATAATCCCCTTGCCTTCCTGCACTGTAATCAGTTGATCGGCCTTGACGGCTTTCAGATGCTCAACCTCGCCACTAGGCCAGAATACGTCGATATCCACCTGCTGTGCATCGCCCAGCCCGAAATGGAGCCGCGAATCATTGACAGAAAGATAGCTCGACTGGCTGGCCAAAGTTTGAGCATTGCTTTTTCCACCGTAGTGAGCCACAACCCGCGCCCCAATCGCGCTTCGATTCGATTTTGTGCCGATCAGCTTTACTTTGACCCAGTGATAGTTACCTTTTATGTCATTCCGCAGCAACGATGGCGGCTCGTTCATATTCACAATCAGAATGTCGAGATCGCCATCATTATCAAAATCCCCAAAGGCACAGCCTCTGCTGGAGTGGGGTGTCGTGACCCCTGTACCTGCCTGCTGACCAATCTCCTCGAACGTGCCATCGCCCAGATTTCTGAACAGAAATCTGGGGCCTTTATTCGGATATTGGGAAAGCTTTTTCTCTACTTCAGGATAGACACTGCCAGTAACAAGAAAGATGTCAGGGTCTCCGTTATTGTCCAAGTCGACAATCCCCGTTCCCCAACTGGTGTAACGCGACTCTTCCGCGATCCGGCTGGCTCGCGTTACATCCTGAAAATTGGCATGGCCGTCATTTCGATACAGGTCGCTTGTGTCATCTGAAAAGTTTGTCTTGAAGATATCAAGGTGCCCGTCACGGTTATAGTCACCCAAGCCAATTCCCATCCCGGCCTGCTCGCCCCCATCTTCGCTCAATGCAACACCGCGAAAAATTCCCTCTTCCCGAAAGGTTCCATCGTGATTGTTCATATAGAGGAGGCTTGGCGTGGAATCGCACGCCACATAGATGTCCTGCCATCCATCCTCGTCAAAATCCGCTGCGACGACGGTCATCCCGTAAGCGCGGCGCGGACCGTCAATCTTGGCCTGCTTCGTTACATCGGTAAACGTTCCGTCGCCATTATTGCGAAAGAGCACATGCGCTCCAGGAAAGCTCGGGGGCAAACCTCGCGGCCCACAGTTTACGGGAATACCTTTCCAGTTACAGTTCACATCGCGTTCCGGTGTCGGCGTGGTCTTTAAATCAAACTCAACGTAAGTGGAAAGGAACAAGTCCAGATTCCCATCGCGATCGTAGTCAATAAATGAGCATCCAGCTCCCCAACTAGGAGGATTAGTCGGCAGCGCCAAGCCAGCCTGTTGTGTTACATCTGTAAACGTTCCATCGCGGTTATTGCGATAGAGTTTATTTTGTCCGTAATAGGTACAGAACAAATCCTCAAAGCCATCGTTGTTGTAGTCCCCAACGCATACGCCCATAGCCCACTCGGATGAGCTCAAGCCGGCCTTTTCCGTGACATCCGTAAATGTTCCGTCCCGGTTGTTCTTGTAGAGCCGGTTGCCGGTATTTGCCGGAGTACCGTTCAGGCGCATTCCCGAAAGGATAAAAACGTCCATCCATCCATCGTTGTCATAGTCAATGAAGGCACAGCCGCATCCATCTGCTTCGAGAATGTACTCCTTATGATCGACGCCGCCATAGATGGTCGGAAATGTCAGGCCTGCACTCTCCGCCACATCGACAAAATGAGCGTCGAAGGGACGACCTGACGGTGCGGAAAGAGCCCCTTGCTTCAGGCCTCTGGTTGCGACCTGGCCAAGGAGCTCCATACCCCACGCGCTACCGGATAAGTAGAGAAAGCTGCGACGAGAAAAACTCATGCGTGAGGAGAATACCTCCAATAGCTCATTGGGAATGCTTCAGACAAAAGATCAAAGAACACTGAGTGTCAGTTGAAGCGTAAGTCCATGCAATCCCTTCCACATACCTTTTACACGCAATTCGATATATTCCGCTAGTCCATTCAATCAACCTTGCATGCATCGGACCCGACGATCCGAATCGAGGCAATTTCATGCGGGTGGATGACAAAGCTGAAAGCATGATCTCCCGACAGCGAAAGTTTCTCCCCATCCTTCTCCACAGCATTGCCCTGCCACGCCTGTTCAATATGCAGGAGTGGGACCCGAACAGTTACCGTTCGCTGATCGCCTCCCATATCAAGAAAACGGAGGATGGTGCCGTTGCCGTCTTCTGCGGGCTTCCAGGTCTCGAATAGGACATTAGGATCATCCACGTTTAGAAAGCTGTCTTCCTTCGGATCGAGGATGCATGGCGAACCGGAGCTGGCAACCGAACCCGATGGACTGGCGTTGTGATCTTCTCCTTCGGGTGACGAGAGTGCTTTGTCCTGCGTGGTGACGATGTCCGCTTCCAGCGGAGTGATCTCCTCCCACCCCAGACGGCTCAACTCAGACGCATTGGTGGAAGACGCGCTCGTAAGGACGTAGTGAAATTTAAAGTGTCCCCCTTGTCCGGCTCGATAGTTCGTGTCCCAGTAGTTGTTCATAATGTAAGAGAAGACAGAACCGGGGCGGTCGCCAAAATGATCCGGCCATTCCCCTCGATTGATGTCGCCAAACGTCGCCAAGCCTGCATCCAGCGGAAGTAGACTGACAGAAACGCCGCCTTCCTGCAATGCAATCCAGTGCTGAACAGAAAACCATTCATGCCCGGCGCCCGGATACATATCTTTCACCGGGTTAACTACTCCGTTTTGAACCTCGTATTTAAACTCTGGATGGTTCATCGCGAATGGGAATGCAAAATATACGCCCTCTTTCGTGTCGACATCTTTCTTCTCCACATCCTCGACAAACTCAATCTTCTTTGTTCGATTAAAAAGTCGAATCTCGCTGGTTATAGCGGGAGTGTTAAGGTCGCGGCTCTGCATACGCGCGACCCACCCATAAGGCATCCGAGAGACGGAGACTAAGCTGCCCCCTTCTGCAGGATGGACCTCCAGTGCGGGCTTCGGATAAACGTGGCTATACTGCAAAATCGTGTTCGGAGCTTTATCGCCACCGGTGACGTAAAGATACTGTCCAAAGCGATATGGGCTGCTTTCATTTACCAACTCGTGGTTCAGTTGCTTGTCATAGATGCTCTTGACTGCTCCTGTCGACGGATCAAGTGTCACACGATAATAAGAATTCTCCATCGTTAGACTCTGTTGGGTTGCTGTAATCGGTGACGGAGATGTTGATGGCTGCATCTTGTAAACTTTGTATCCGACCGCCGGAATATCTGTAGCCACAAACTGAATGTGATCAAAGTTTGGCCCACTTTGGAGAATTTTGAATGGGACCTTCTGATCGGTTGTTGTGTCAACCAGCTCGGATTTCTTGTCAATATCAATCGAAACCAATCCGCTCCGTTTCCAGCTAAGACTGTTAAAGATGATCACCTTCCCTGCCCCAACCGGAATGGCGCTGGTCAGGCTTGCCATGGTGTTCTGTGTGATGAAATCAGCGAGAGCCTGTGCATTTACGGCATACTGATCCTTTACGGCCAGTTGTTTAACCGCCTCCATGCTGGTCGAATCAGAGATGCTGTTGTACGAGTCCCACGTATGCTCATCCATCAGGACCATGTTTCTCCACATGCGATCCAGTGCGCCCTTATCGGCTCGCGTGTGCGGATTCACGATCGAAGTGAGCGTGGCAAATTTTTCCGCTGTCGGGGCTCGGCCCTCGTTCCAGCGCTCCATTCCAGCGTAATAAGCGTCCGATGCAATTCCGTCTTCCCAGTAGGGGCCGCCATCGCCGCGAATGGTCGGAATGTTGCTACCAAACTGCTGCTGAATCGACTGAAGGGCGTCGTAAAAGCCGGAGTATTTCAGATGCGGATAGGCATAGGTTTCATTCCATTTTTGCGCAAGTTGCGATTGCTGTGGAAAGAGGTCCGTGTTCTCGACTTGAGTGCCGTACATGATCGTCTCATCAGCAACATAACCCGGATGCTCGTACATCTGCAGGAACAATGGCAGCGTGTCGCGTCCAGCATCCAGTACCGGAGGTAATCCAAAGATCATCTGCATCTGCTGATAAATACGCGAATACCACAGTAGAACTTTGCTTCCGTCCGGCCCCTCCCACCACATCGGCGAATTTTCGTTTAACCGGCACTGAAGCAGAACAGGAGCGCGGTAGTTATTGCTTCCGCCGGCAAGATAGTGGATTCCCGCAGCCGCCAAAACCGAAGCATATGACCACGAATAGGAAGGGACATCGGTAATATTTGCGTAATTGAACGGCGATCCGTGTTCCCGGCTGAAATTTGCGCTTGGGTAGAGAGAGCGAATCAATGTCTCAGACGTTGGAAAGCCCGTCAGCAGATTCGCATACTGCGCGGGCACATAGAGCTTTTTCTCCTGCACAGCCTTGATCGCACGAGCCTGATCGGCAGCAGTATGTGTCTTCAGAAACTGCTCCAGATCCCATGCTCCATCCAGGCTGTACCTGAAATTAGGATTCTGATCGATCATATCCAGCGCTTCGTCAATGTCGCGGCTCTGAATTGCTGCTACCTTCGGCTGGTAATCTGAGTAGCCCACATCCACATGGATATGCGGCACGATGAAGATCGTCCATTTCTTTTGTGGATTGATGGTTTGATCACTGTGCTGTGGATGCCCGTCACTCTTCCAGGTAAGTTGAGCATGCGTATCTTTCGTAAACTCAGGCACTAAAAAGCTCAACTTCTCTTCGCCGAGGTCCTGATTACCTGGTACGGTTTGGCGATAGGTCTTGCCGTTGACTGCCAATTCAACTTCGTCACCAGTCTTAAATGATCTTGCAGACTGGATAAAAATGTCGACTTGTTCCTTGATGCTGCCGCTCTCTTGACGGAAGAAGATTGTAGGCACAATTAAAGCTGAAGAAGCATTCGGGGTACCCGCACCGGTCACATGATCAAGTTCGATCGCATCATATGTGAGACTTGCATCCGGCACAGCCTGATCTGCCTGCTCAACAACCTGGAACGTAATTGTGTTTTCGCCACGCTTCAGATAGTTGGCAGGAAATTCGAGTGTAGTTTCAGCATGTGAAAATGCGGGGTAAAAAGAATCGCCCTGATCGCCGTTGCTGTAATCGAGCTTGGGATGAAGGTAAAGCATACCGCGCCGTCCGTTAATGTCTATGCGGAGAGCGGGCACACTGGCAGCCTCGATCAATAAGGATGCGCGCAACCGATACGTGCCCCCCGGCGTGGTATCGATAGAAAAGCGGATCGCCCTGGGTGCGGAGGGAACATCCGCCCTTGTCTGTACGGAAGCAGAACTCAGCACCGCTGGCTGCGTTGCGTACCACTCCTTTGCCGGGTCGCTTTGCCCGACAACGAAGTTCACTGGCTGCTTCGGACTGTCTGATGCGAACTCGAATGAAGAGCGGTCGAAGCTTCCCAGTTTAAAGATGATGGCATCCTGGTTACTCTTGTTCGTATCCCCAAGGGCACTGTAGCCCGCCAGTAAACACAACCCAAACAGAACAACACCTGTAACTGTTTTCTTATTAAACATGGCCACCGATCTCTCCACTACCTTCTTTTCACGAATAGGCTCGCGACAGAAAAAATGAAGGGCCGCCTATAAAGGGCGGCCCAATTACAGTTAGAACAATACCTTCAGCGCAAATTGTATCTGCCGCCCGGAACCCGTAGCGCTCAATATCTTGCCGAACGTCCCATCTGTAATAGAGTTGTCGGGGTTGGAGAGGTTCGTATGGTTGAAGATATTGAAGAACTCCGACCGGAATTGAAGGGTTGAATGCTCGAACAGCGGGAAGTTCTTCGATAAGTTCACATCGAAGTTGTCATACCGCGGCCCGACGAGATCATTTCGATGTTCGTTTCCGAACGTATATTGCGCAGGCTGAGTAAATGCCAGCTTGTTGATCCAATCTGTCCGTGACTGTACAAAGTCCGAGCCAGCATAAGGAGCAGCATTTGTTCTTTCTGCGCGCTGTCCGGGTGAGCCCGTATTGGCAATATCACCGCCGGCTAACACATTGAACGGCGAGCCGGAATTCAGCGTAACGATCGAACCAAGCATCCAGTCGCCTGCCACGCCCTGTACCAATTTATTAGTTCCATGCAGATATGCTTTGTCTCGGCCGAAAGGCAATTGATAAACCTCGGTCAGAACAACCATGTTCGTTTTGTTATAGTCCGATGGGCCCCAGTCCATATGCAGATTATAGAAATTCGGCTCCGAATTGGTGTAAGGATCCGATTGCCAGTCCAGAGACTTCGACCACGTATAGGATGCCTGCAAAAGTAATCCATTGCTTAAGCTCTTTTGCAGTTGCGCCTGAAGCGAATTGTAGCTCGAAGGCATTTCGTTCCATGAAAACGAGAATGGACCTCCATATTGGGGGAACGGTTCACGGGCAAGCACTGGCCCAGCTCCCGGATAGAGTGCCGTGTTTGCTTCCGGCACAATATATTGATGCCGTCCCAGCGAACCAACGTAATCCAGTTTCAACGTAGTCGACGCCGACAGTTGCTGTTGTACTCCAAGGTTGTACTCCAGCACATATGGGATTTTGTTGTCGGGATCGGCTCCGTAGCTCGCATAAGGAGCCAGCCCTCCCAGCAGTGATGACGCAGGTGGAAGATTATCCAAATACGTGGTCGGAATCCCAAGATCCAAGCTGGTTAGATTCGCCGCAACGCCACTGGGCCATGACAAACGGATGTTCTGATTTTCCTGGATGAGTGTGTTGTTGTGATCGTCCAACATTGCAAATGCGCCATGCAGGACCGTGCGATCCGTGAACTGATAAACAAGCCCAAAGCGGGGTTCCCATCCGTTGTATTGGGGATTGAAGAATCCCCGAGGTCCATTAGCCTCAGGAATGCTGGGAGGCACAGCCCCTGTAACAATAAACTGCCCGTTCAAGACATTCAAGCCGGAAACAATTTTGTGATAGTTCGGCGGACTGACGTAGTCCCAGCGAATTCCCGCAGTCAGCACAAGCTTCTTCGTAGCCTGCCATTGATCCTGAGCATAGAAACCGTACCAGTTTATGGTTTGATCTGCTCCGGTGTTCCCAAGCCATGGGGTATAACTATCCAGCGCCCCAAGCAGGAAGCTGGCTCCGCCATAGCCCGTCGGTCCTGCCGTACCATCCTGAGAGGTGGCATTCTGCGTGAAGTTTGCGCCAGCCTGCCAGCCGTCATCGTAACTGCGAAGGTGATAATACATCCCTCCCACACCCAAAGTATGATTCGAGACTACCTTTGATAAATCGACGTGATAGTCCATCGCTTCCATGGGGCCAAGAGGAACCGCAAACTGGCTCGTTCCAGTAAATCCGTTTGCGATGCTCAGCGCCGGAGCCAACTGTACTCCGTCGTGGACCGGGAAGGCATCTGTCGAATTGATCGATTGAGCAAAGGTGGTTCCGGCGGCCTCGTCGGTGTCGTCATAGTTGATGTAGGAATACCCATACCGGAAGTTCAAAATCGTCTTAGGATTGAATACGTGGGTATATCCAAGCGCTGCCTGCTGCCCATAGTTAATGAGTAAATGCGAATACGTCGGTAGACTCTCCGGCGTGGTGAGCGTCTGCTTCGAGCGATTGAACCGCGCAAAGATGATGTCATTTGGGGTAAGTTGGTGGTCCAATCGAATTCCAAAAACGTCGCTGGCAGTGTTGCTTGCTCCCGAAAATTGGTAATTAGGAAAAACATTGTCAGCAACATTAAGATTCGGCTTTGGATAGTACTTCTGGAGATAGAGCAGACTGGCCTGATTGATTCGGCCAGTGGGAACTGCGTTGCCCTGGAAGGGATCGCGCAGATATTCTCCCGGATTGTTTGGGTCTGGTCTGCTGGTCTCCGGATCATAGATTTCGCCTGAATATTCAGGACGCCCCAGGCTATCTGTTCCTATCTGGCTGCCAAGCACCGAAGAGAAATTCCCCGCGATCATGTCAGGAGTCAGAACGCTCGCTAAACGGCTTGACGTTTGAGCAGAGCGAAACCCTTCCCAGTACAACGAGAACCAGGTATTGTTCTTTCCGTTGACCACCTTCGGCAGCATGACAGGACCGCCAAAATAAACCCCGTACTGATTCTGCCGATAAGGCAGCCTGGTTACATCGGGGTAGGTCTGCGCATCGAGCGCATCGTTTCGGAAAAATTCCCAAAGAGCGCCGTGAAACGTGTTCGTTCCGGAGCGCGTCGCAACGTTGATGTTCGCGCCGCTACTGATGGAAAACTGTGCATCGGTGATATGCGACTGAACGTTGAACTCCTGGATGGCATCCGGCGGAGGCGCGATCACCCAGGTATTCGTGTAAATCTGGTTGTTCAGGATACCGTCCATCGTGAAGTTGTTCTGCTCGCCGCGCTGTCCATTCATGGATGGACTGATTCCACCAGCACCGAGTGCAACCACAAAGCCGCTCTGCTGGCCATTTTCCACGGGCGATGCTCCCGGAGACAGCAGGGCCAGTTGCGTGAACTCGCGTCCGTTCAGCGGCAGATCAATAGTTTCCTCATGATTCACGACATTCGTCAGGGTCGCGGAAGTCGTGTTCAGCATCGGAGGAGCGGTCGTGACCTGCACAGTCTGTGCAGCAGACGCTAACCCCAGCTTGAAATCCAGCGTGAGGCTTTGGTTGACCTCCAACTGAACGTTCCGTTGGTTTTGCTGGCCGAAGCCCGCCGTCGTTACAACAATGTCGTAAACTCCAGGAGCCACCTGAGGCACAATGTAGTGCCCATCCGGCCCGCTCGCCGTGGCTCTCTTTATGCCGGTTCCCTGGTTTGTGATCTCGATCTGAGAATTCGGCACGACCGCCCCGCTTGGGTCTGTCACGGTGCCGGTTATGAGCCCGTTCGTGGTCTGTGCTGGCGCGCAGAGCACGAAGGAACAGCTAATCAAAATTAGTAAAGCGACTCTTTTCATCATCTGATGCCTCCCATAATTCCGAGTTTTGCTATGCACGAATATCTGTATCTCTCAGAGTTAATTTGCATACTGTATACAATCTTTACAAGCAATTTTATTTGTCGTCCGTTTCCGTCAACCGCAGCGAACAAAACCACGACATCAATACCGAACGAATACTACTCCATCAAAAGATTGATTGTCCATATTGCAATCATATTTAATGATTTAAACTTCATGATAGATGAGACATACAAACTACACATTGTTCTACCTGAAAACAACGTCTGCACGTCCCGTCGGCCATCGCCTCGGTTAATTCCCCTATCTGGCTGTCTGCTCGCGCTTTGCGAGAATTGATCTCGCCAGCCGTAAGTAGCATTTTTGAAACCGAGAATCGAACATTTGATCGCAATTGCCCTTTGGTATGCTCCCTTTATGGCGAATAAGACAGATAATTTGGTCGCAAGGCAGGAATTCATTCTTCGCAACCTTCAAGCGACTGGCAGCATCTCCATTGATCATCTTCGTTCCGAGTTGGGAGCTTCGATTGCGACCATCCGGCGCGACCTTGAGGACCTCGAAAACCGGTCGCTGCTCAAGCGCGTTCGCGGAGGCGCTGTGCCAATCGGGCCACTCTTTTATGAGCCCTTCCGCCACGACGCATCCTTCCAGGACAAAATTGCCAGCTTTGCCGAAGAAAAACGGCGCATCGCGCGTGCCGCGGCAGAACTGGTTAAGACAGGGCAAACCATTGCATTGAGCGGCGGCACAACAACCACCGAAGTTGTTCGAAGCCTGAAGGTGCTCAGCGACATTTCAATCATCACCAATACAATCAACGTCGCGATGGAACTCAGCAACCGCAAAGACATCGAAGTCATCGTGACGGGAGGCATCTTGCGCGGAAACTGGTTTACCTTGCTCGGCCCCCTTGCAAATGCTGCAACCGAGATGCTCTTCGCGGACATCATGTTTATCGGAGTGGACGGAATTGATGCACAGCAAGGCTTGACCTGCACGAATCCGGCAGAAGCCGAGGTGCTTCGCAAGTTGGCTCAGCACTCTAAAAAGAAAGTCGTCGTTGCTGACCGAAGCAAGCTGGGCACAGTCAGCAAATGGCTTCTATGCAAAACATCTGAAATTGACTGCCTGATCACTGACAACGGTGCAACCGCAGAAGCGATTGCACCGTTTGAAAAACTTGGAATCACCGTAATCGTGGCGTGAGCTCATCATTAATCGATGTTGCGCAGATACGCTCGGATAATTGCCGATGGTTGGTTCGTCTTGCCTAGTGGCCGAATGGTATAGGCGCCAACCGAGGCTGGCACAATAAAGGTTTCCGCGTAGTGGATCTCGACCGGTGGAAATTCGCTGTTGGGACTTTCCACACTGACAGCTTCTCCTTCGACGAGATTCAGGACATGCAGATTCCCTTCTGTATTGTGCGTCACTGCTTTTGTAAACCATGTGCGGCGCGTCTCAAGAAACTGAGTGTGATGGAGCCCCGTTCGCTCCTCGCGCCAACCATCGCCTGTTGAAACAGGCTCGGTTTGGTTCAGCAGTTCCCTGCTCACCCACTCTGTATCGCGGTTCCATTGGATATTGGCAAGGCCATGTTCAAGATGGATCGGACGCGCCCTGCCGTCTAACCCGAGACGGCCCCAGTCCCATAGCTTGAACGTAAAAATATAGGGCGTGGCACTGATCTCAAGCACTAAAGTATCTCGGCCCGAACAGTGAACCGTCCCCGCCGGGATGGAAAAATGATCATGCTTGTGGGTCGGCCATAGATTGACATAGCGCTCAGCGGGGAAAGGAGGTCCTCCTGCCTGAGCCTCTTCCAGATCCTTGCGCATATCATCGCGCTCCGCTCCGGTACGAATGCCCAGGTAAACCTGCGAGTCGCCGCATTGATCAAGAATGTAGTAGCTCTCATCCTGTGTATAGGGAATCCCGAAATGCTGCTGGATATATTCGCGCAAAGGATGCACTTGCAGTGAGAGATTCGAGCCTCCCACCGTGTCCAGCAAATCAAACCGGATGGGAAATTCCGCACCGAAGTACTTATAGATCGCCTCTCCTAACAGCGCTATTGGCTGCTCGTGCACCAACAGAATTGCTGGAAGCTGGAATCGCCGCGACCCAAAGCCCAGTGTGGCGCCATTCTCTTCGGGAACGCAGTCGAAACACCATGCATAATTCGGAACATTCTGCGGGAGATCGAACGTCCGCATCATCCAGGAGCCTCCCCACGGCCCCGGATCGAAAAACGGTACCACCCGGAAAGGTTGTGTGACTACCATTGCAACAGCCTCACGCAGTACATCCCCTTTCACCATTCGGGGAACGTCCTGGTCGTCCAGGTCGAGAAAGTAGTCGACCTTTCCATAGAGAGCATGGCGCATCTCATCCGCAACTCTCCACTCGAGAAAGTATGCGTTCTTGTACATGAGTTGCGCAGAATCCTCATAGTTCTGCAGCCCAAGATTGCAAATGCTTTTGCTGCGTTGACGCTTCTGCAGTTCCCATCGCGTTACGTTCGCATGGACAAGCAGATCCGGATGCGCAATGATCTGTTGCGTGCCAGCACCAATAAGAAATGCCACCGATGCACTCTGCTCAATTTTGCCTTTCAACTCTGCTGTGCGCTGCTCATCAAAATAGCTCGTAATCGGCCAGGGTCGCATCCTTCCGAAAACCGGGTCCGTCGTGAATGTCTCCCGAAATTGTTCTCGCAAGACCGCAGCATCGCTGTACGCATCTTCTACATTCAGAATGGTGCAGAGGGGGAATGCCGTAGCAATCTTTCTTAGCAGCGCATCAAGCATCACGCCCGGATAGCACTCAATCGCAATCGTGTACTTGCCCGTCGATGGGAGGCTCTCCCGAATGCGGGCCGTAACTTCATTCCAGCCTTCGAGGCAATCCTGCTCGCCATAAGCTGGCAGGTGAATCACCGGGTTCAGATCGTAGTTATGAAACCCGCTCATAGCCAGCACCATGCCTGAGAGTCCACAGCAATAGAGATATCGAGCCTGTCCGACAGAACCCCTGCGGTTCGCGCGCGAGTCGAACTCTCGTAGACTGACGATAGTGAAAGACAGCAGGGACGGACATTAATACTGAAAGGGGCGAAAAAGGTGCGTCGGTTCATAGCCGCGCGCCACGTGCAACAACAACCATCAGAATCCGCTGTAAGAAGACCCATCACACCCCCCAACTGAACCCAAGAGCTAATTAGTAATTAAAGTCTGAGGAATCAAGGCCAACCCTCGTTCGACATGCCTTGGTATGTCAATAAACTTTCTCATTAAGGCAATAACAATCACAATTAGTGATTTTATCATTACCATAAATCTTAATTGACGATTTTAATATCATTTTCCTGCGAGCCTATAGACTCAACCAGAGGATAACCCAGGCAAGGTTCTGCCAGGCTTGCCCTCAGAGCGCGCAGCGAAATCCCATGTTTGAGGTAGAGCTATCAGGTGTATTCGAAGTCCGCGCTGCAACACGATAACGGTTGCAATAGGATTTATGGCAAAGGAATGATCCTCCCTTAGTCACCCGTCCGGTGCCGTCAGTTGGCCCTTTTGGATTATCACCATCTTCCGATACATGAAAGTGAGCGCTAAACCAGTCGGCACACCACTCCCAAACGTTGCCGGTCATCGAATAGAGTCCGTAGCCATTTGGCGGGAACGCCTCTATTGGGCAAGTCCCCGAATAGCCATCTTCAGCCGTATCGCCGTTCGGAAATTCACCCTGCCAGATGTTGCAGAGATGTTCTCCGTTTGGCCGCAGTTTGTCTCCCCACGGATAGAGTTTTTGTTCCAGCCCTCCGCGAGCGGCATATTCCCATTCAGCTTCCGTAGGCAAACGCTGTCTTGACCACTGAGTAAATGCGGCTGCATCATTCCACGAAACATGGACGGCAGGATGGTCTGCACGCGTGGAAACATTCGATTCTGGCCCTTCAGGGGTGTCCCATTTCGCACCGGGGACTTTGCACCACCAGGGCGCAGCCGGAACTCTGGCCGCGACCATCTGGTTGAATCTCACGCGCGGAATGTGCAGCCAAAAGACAAAGGACCAGCCATAGCGTTCCGCGTCAGTACGATACCCAGTCGCCTCTACGAACTGGCGGAAAATCCGGTTAGTCACCGGATAGCGATCGATGGAGAAAGGTCGCAACGTAACCGGGCGCACAGGTCCTTCACCATCTCCCGGAAATCCTTCCGCAAAATCCGTGCCCATTAAAAAAGTGCCGCCCGGCAAAGCAACCATGCGAGAACGAGTATCTGTATCTATCTGTCCAGAGGCGGCTAAAGTCTTCGCTGCAGGAAACGCATCCGGTTGCCGATTCGACGAAGGCGTACAGCAGCAGCCGTTTGTCTTTTGATTCATCGTGTAGAGCTCATCCTTATAGTCTGACAATATAAGCTCCTTGGCGACAAGGAGCCTTTCTACACCTTGAGTTCCAACGTATCACCGAGCCCCTGTTGTAACTCCTTTAGCTGGTACAGAAGATCAGCCTTGACCTCAGCCGATGCTGGATCGTTAGACAGATCATGCATCTCCCAGGGATCATGTTCGATATCGAATAACTGAACTCTTTGAATCTCTGGATACGCAATAAGCTTGTGCGTCTTTGTTCGTACCATCCGCTGGAAATCCCTATAGTAGCTGAACACTGCGTCGTGAACCGGCTGATTCCCGCCGTGTAGAAGCGGCACTAAACTGGGAAATTGGACGGTGGGCGGAGCGGAGATTCCAGCCAGTTCGCAGGTCGTGGCATACATACTGTGCTGGTACACCAATTCATCGACCCTTTTGCCAGCAGGAACTCCAGGACCGGATATGAGCAGAGGCATCCTGACACTGGCGTCATACATGTTCTGCTTGCCCAGCAATCCGTGCTCGCCTACACATAATCCATGGTCGGCAGTTAAGATAACGTAGGTGTTCGAAGCTTTTCCGGACTTCTGCAGCGCATCCAAAATTCTCCCGATCTGATAATCCATGTAAGTAATCAGCGCATAATATTCCCGACGATGCAGTTGTATGGCTGCTGGAGTTCTGGGAAATGGCGCCAATACTTCGTCTCGGATCTTGTAATCGCCCTGATCGAAAGGATGCTCAGGAAGGAAATTGGGCGGAACCTGAATCTTGTCTTGCGGATAGAGATCCAAATACTCCTTCGGTGCCTGACGAGGGTCGTGGGGAGCATTGAAGCCCAGATACATAAAGAACGGATTGTTGCGCTTTGCCGCTTTATTCAGTAGATGGTCGATAAAGCAATCGCTATAGAGCGCAGCCTCATGTTCAATTTTGTCGGGAGTCTGGTTCTTCCAAAGAGAGGTCTGAAGCCAATGTCCTTTAAGGGATTCATCCCAGGGCTGCCAGTCATCTTTTGAGCGCGGACGGTCATAAGCAGCCCCACCCTCTGGCGTGGAAGTTAACATGCCTGGCCCAATCGGCCCCATTTCCTTAAAGCTGCGCTGCAAAACAGTTGGATCAAGATGCCACTTGCCACAGATATAAGTGTCGTATCCGGCGTTTCCCAACGTCTGCCCCCAGGTTGGCACTTCATCGATTCCCTCCTGTGCATGAAAGGCGGTAAGTCCGCTATTCAACATGGTGCGACTGGGGAGGCATACCGCTCCGCTCCATGAGCCCTGGTGAAAGCAATGGGTGAACGCAGTTCCTGAAACCGCCAAGCGGTCTAAGTTCGGTGTATGGATCTCTGGATTGTTTAGACTATGGATGGTACGAAACATCAAATCATCCGCAATAATGAATAGAAAATTTGGCTTCGAAGATGGATTACCTTCCTGTCCGAATGCAAGGGGGGAAGCCACAGTGCTGGCGGCAACTCCCGCAGTCATCAACTCAATAAATTCACGCCGATCCACTGATCTTGTCCCCCTGAAGTTAATCTCTGAATTCTGAATGACCTCTCTCCTCTGACCGAATTAGAAGGAGATTTTCAGGGCCAGTTGTAGCTCGCGCTGCGTACTTGCGGTTCCAGAGACTTTGCCAAACGTCGTGCTATTCAAAGTTGCGGTTGGAGTTCCCCAGACCGGTGTATTGGTAAGGTTGAATGCTTCGGCACGAAACTCCGTCTGCGTCTGTTTGATCGCAAATCTGCGAAAGACGGACAAGTCCACATCCCGATACCAATCCGAACGCATGGTATTCCTGCCTAAATCTCCATAGGTATATTGAGCCGGGGCTTGAAATGCCGCTGTATTAAACCACTTAGCCACTGACGGATTTGCCAAATGCGGTATCCCCACCAGGTTCACTCCCTGATAAGTGTTCCCGGTATTCGCAACGTCGCCTGAGTAGGAGACCGTATATGGTGTCCCGGAGGTTAAGGTTGTAATCGCATTGACCTGCCATCCGCCTACGATCGTGTCCGTGATGCGGTTCCCTGTTTGAAATCTCTGACCTGAGCCAAAGGGCAACAGATAGGTCAAGCTTGCAGTAACCATCTGCGGCAGATCAAAGCCGGCAACGCTGCGGTCAGCCGCGGGGTCATACGGGTTGCGGATAAAGCATCCCTCCGCACCGAAATAACCGTCGCAGGCTACATCGATAGTCTTCGACCATGTGTAATTGATCGTATAGGCCAGCCCAGACGACATCTTTCGGTCAACTTGTACTTGCAGGGCGTTGTAGCTGCTCGATCCGTTGCTTTGTTCATATTGAGTTGGGGTGATATAGGGAAAGGGGGCACGGCTTTGGGGAGTACCAGGTCCAGGTGTAACTGCAACATTGAAATAGCCGCAGCACGGCAGGTGCGTGCTACGAGAACCCACGTAATTAAGAGTCAATGCCGTCTTTGGTCCAAGCTGTTGCTGAACACCTACATTCCATTGATCCGAGTAAGGATTTTTCAAATATGGAGCGATGAAGTTTGCAGATTGCGTAAATGGAGTGTCATTCGGCAGTGTATGAGTTTGTCCCTCTGGCAAGTTGAGCGGATTCTCTGCTGTTGTGGTGATGTTGGTGGAATTCAGATTGTTCGTGATATCCAACCCGAATGACGGCCATAGAGCACCTTCATTCTGCGTCATCTGCATAATGCCGGACCAATCGTCGTAAACCCTGGCATAGGAAAGATGCAGAACACGCCGAGAATCTATTTGATACGCGAGGCCCAAACGAGGCTGAATATTATCAACTTGGTTGTTGATCAGACGATTACTTGTTCCTTGAATGACGTGCGCAGGAAGCGTGCCACCCGGAATGCAGGGCGCGGCCTTGAGTTCGGCGCAGGATCCGAGGCCCGCAGTCGCTTTAGTGAGAATGTAGGTCCCGTTGCGTAGATTCAGCGCACCCGTCAGGTTTGATTGAGTTGAATTGGGCGCCAACGTGGGCATGATGTCCCAGTCATACCGCAGCCCAATATTCAGGGTTAGCCTGGAGGTGAGTTTCCATTGATCGCCAACATAGACGGCATTGACCCATCCGCCCTTTGGAAGCTTGAGGTTATTCCTGCGTTCCCCGGTTGTGGGAGCACCGATGAGAAACGACGCCAACGCATTGCCGGTGTTTGTCTGGTTCTCAAGATTAGAGGTCTGAAAAGCTGAAAAGCCAAGATTGCCATTGGCATTCAGGACGCTTTCATCGTTGCGGCTTATGCTGGCGCCGAATTGCCATGTATGATGACCCGCGAGTTTTGTAAAGTCGCCTTTCCACTCATAAATATCGCCATCATTATCATTGAGGTAGCTGGGTCCTCCGCCCGCATAGCCGGTAACCGCGATCACCGGGATCTGGCAAGGAAGGGGTCCGAGATAACCACAAGCAAAAAATTGATTGAAACCATCAGCAGAAACTGAGCCCGTAAATGCTGTCGCGGTAGCAAAATTTTGCCAGACGTGCCCAGCGGATAGCTGAAGCGTAGCGGAAGGGCCGAAAGTGTGGAGATAACCTACGCCCCAGTTCTGCCCATCGCTGATATTATCGGAAACCAGTCCTTGAAACCCTCCGGAGCCGGTCTGAGTCGCATGAAACTGGCTGAGTCGTGCCCAAATCAAATTTGACTGAGTGATCTCATGATCCAACCGCAAGCTATAGTTATTCTGCCGAGTTAGGGTAGGAGTGGTATCGACGCCGTTGAATCCGGAGACAAGAGGAACTGGCGCAGGATACATCTGCTTAACGAGCGCCAACATCGTAGGATCGATTGCTGACGAGATGTTGTTGTTTGCGAAAGGCGTGCGCAGATAGCTTCCTGGTTTATTCGGATCCGCAGTGGTTGTATATGGGTTGTAGAGTTGCTGTCCGATTGCGCTGAAATCTCCGTTCAATTCAGCTTGCGTGGGAACGTTATAAAGTTTCTCGCTGGCGGAATTGATATTGCTGCCCTCATATGCGCCAAAAAAGAAAGTACGGTTCCTTCCGTTGTAGTAGTGCGGAAATAGAACTGGGCCGCCAATCGTAACCCCATAGACACTTTGCTTCAGAGGAGTCTTTGAGGCAAGCAGCGGATTGCTCGCATCAAATGCATCATTCCGCAGAAATTCCCACGCATCTCCGTGAAATTGGTTTGAACCTGACTTGGTGACAACATTGACGATTCCACCCATTACCCCGCCAAACTGGCTCTGGTCGTTATGCGACTGAACTTTAAATTCGTCGATCGAATCGACAATGGGCGGTACAGCATATTCGCTGAACCAGAATTGCTGATCGGTGATTCCGTCAAGCAGAAAGAGATTGCTTCGGTTCATCTGTCCATTCACTGCCGGGAAGCCAAATGAGCCAATCAGAATCGCATTTCCGCCACCTGAGCCTTGCCCGGTATCTGCTCTGCTTGATCCCGGAGTAAGTGTCAGCAGTTGCGTAAAGTTCCTTCCGTTCAGCGGCAAAGAGTTCACCGCTGTTCCATTGATGACGGTGCCAAGATTTGCGGTCGACGTTTCCAGTTGAGCCGAGGCCGCTTCAACCGTCACTTGTTGCACCTGAGAACCTACTGCCAATGAGAAGTTGAACGCCGCGGTTTGATTCACATGAAGCGCGAATGTGCTCTGCTTTGCGACGGAAAATCCCGGCTTGGCAACTTCCAAAACATAGGTACCAGGAGCTACATCGACGAAAGCATAATTACCTGTCGAATTGGATTCTGCCGTCCGCTCTCTGCCCGTGGATACCTCGCGCAGGCTGACCTTGGCACCTTCGATCACCGCCCCAGTTGTATCCCGTACCGTACCATTGACCGCAGCCGAGGAGAGTTGGGCATTCGCATTAAACGAGTTCAGCAGAAAGCCGATAATGACAATGGCTATAAAAGCCAGAAAGCGGAATTTAGCCGCAGAAGCATTCGATTTTAGATTCATTGCCTCAGACCTTGAAGAGTAAATAAGGGAATAGTTCAATCTTGATTGCAGAGCACTGCTAATAAAGGACTAGTACTTGACGGAGATGGCTGATGGCACCATGCGACACAGCGGCCTGGCAAAGATCTCAGTTAGTTTGTCGGGGGGGAGATTTTAGCAACAGCGACAACAGAAGCGACGGGGAGTCGACTCTGATACATGCGCATGGCGCTCGATATGAATAAAATCCATCATGATCTAGCTAACCATAGCGACTTCAAATATTCATGTCAAGATTAATAGGTGCATGACTCGGTCTTGAACTCGGAACAAAATTTTGCCCAGGCTAGCTTTGACTTCATCATCAATACCTCTGTCCAATAAGCTGTGCCAGATACTTCTCCCGCATCCATTTCCCGCATCAGGCACAGCGGGTAAATCTTTATGACCTCATTCGGGGCCAATATGGAAGCTGTTCGCATTTATCAGGAGATAAGCTTCGTACCCTTCCATGTGACTGGCTGCACCGTTTGGTATTGACTCAGCCATCTCGCTTCCTCTACCGCATGACATAGCCACCATCGACGGAGATCGACTGACCGGTGATGTAGCTGGCCGCATCACGTAGAGGAAAAGAACCGTATCGGCAATCTCTTCGGGCCGCCCGAGGCGCTTCATCGGCACGAAGGTTTGGAGCATCTATCTAACTCGGGCCCTTGGCCTTCAGCGATCATCTTGTCCGACATTGGTGTCTGAATCATGCCAGGACAAACGTCATTCACGCGGATACCGCGCGTCGCGTATTCCAGCGCGGCGCTCTTCGTGAATGGTGATCCTGCCGAAGCTGGCCCAGTTTGCTCGTACTTATCCTGAGATCGTCCTTGAAGTCACACATTCGAACGATCCTGTCGATCTCATTGCGGGAGAGTACGACGCAGGCGTCCAACTCGGCGAATTTATCCAGAGGGATATGATCGCGGTTCGGGTGACAGGCGAGATGCGTCTTGCTGTCGTTGGTTCGCCCGAATACTTCGAGTCGAATCCCAAACCCAGGCACCCACAGGATCTGAAGGATCACGCCTGTATCGGATTTCGCTTTAGCAACGGTCTTTACCGATGGGAGTTTGAGAAAGGGCGGAAGGCACTCAATGTCAGCCCTCAAGGTCCCGCATCATTCGATGATCCAGACTTGGTAACCCAAGCAGTACTGGACGGTGTCGGTATCGGGACTTCGCTGGAAGCGAGTCTCACCAACTTCATCGCGGACGGGCGGCTGGTGCAGGTATTGCGGGATTGGTGCCCACCTTTTCCTGGATACTACCTCTACTACCCTAGTCGGCGGAACCAACCCGCGGCACTGGCACCTCTGATCGACACGCTTAAACTATCGGGCTGATCCGCAGTTCTAGGAGTGCGGAACCTTAATCGTCTTTGGCGCTTCCTAGAAGCCGACCCCATAAGACCCAACTACTCGCTACCGACCGCGCATACGAAAGACTCAAACTTGCGCATAATCCATTTCTTCCAGATACCACGCGGCTGTTTCGTGGAGGCAGGGCAATTGTTTGAAAATTACCATATCAAGACTGTGATCCGCGATGAGCGGTTTGCCGGCCGTCAGATCAACACGATGATGGGATACCCTGCGCGCGTACCGCTTTTGGAAAAACCGCTTTAGCAGCCTGGTTGATTGCGACACTAAAGGTGAATACTCTCGTGCTGGTTCATCGCCAGCAATTGCTCGACCAGTGGTACGCCAGATTAGAGAACTGATCAGAAATCATCTTCACAGTCGCTGGTGATTTTCCAGCAGGACGCGGCGCTGAATATCAGACAAAGACCACCGAAATTTTGGCGTCCTTTGTCTGCGTTTTCCTATTTGATCTTTAGCGACTACCGGCGAGTACAGCCTTATGGGCTCCTCCCAGAGGGTTTCCAAATGACTTAATCCAAGCGACCAGAAGCATCATCGACACTCACCGACACATTTTCGGTCCGAAACTGCATCAGAAATTCGTCGAGAATATCGGACTTGATGACTCAAAGCCGCTGCCGCAAACCAACGATGGCGAGATGCTCCGGCCCGCCAAAAATTGCGCGCAATCGAGCTTGCGCTTCTCTTGTCTGCCTCAGACATTAGACAAGTCTGAGTTACATATCCAAACCATCAGAATCAAATTCGATTAGGGAGCTCGTTACTCATGTGACTGGCTAGACCAACGGAACCCCAGGCTTTCCGAGAACCTACGACGTAAAGGTTCTGCTTTGCTCGAGAGACGGCGACATTCAAGATGTTCGGTGTCCCCGCAGCCCACTCTCGGGCACCATTTTAAGATTCAGCAGGAGCTCCCAGCACCAATATGACGGTGTCAGCTTCGCGCCCCTGAAATGTATGGATCGTACCCACGCGATCTTTCAGCCACTGGGTGCTATCACGGCTTAACATGCGCAGGAGATCCGGCCGGCTCCCTAAGGAACGAGTCAACTCGTGCGCAACGATGCGGAAGGGCGAGATTACGAAGACGTCTGGGTTTCCTGTGGCTGATGCCAACCTGGTAAGAAGATCGATCACGGCTTTGCCTTCCGCCGGAGAACACTTCGAATCAGCTTCTCCTTCTACGTCGATCCATGTTGATGCTCCAGTACAGCTTCAACATCCAGCTTCATAGGACCAACGACCTGCACCATCTGAGCGGCATAAGCGATCTTGTTCGAAATTGCGAACATCGGATTCTGGCAGCGACGATGCACAAGCAATGGGAGACCAACGCGTCTTTCCCCTGCAACGGTCTCGAAGCTTGATTGATGGCGTGAGGCACGATCTGTAAGCGTCTGAGTCGAGGCCGCTGGAGCCGCCCAATCCAGTTCATTCACCTTGAAGAAGTCACAGATATCTGCGTTCAGGCGCTCCGGTAGCGAGACCACCGGCTGGATCTGCAGGGGGTCGCCTACAGCGATGGTGCGCTTTGCGCGCAGGATCGCACCGATAGCAGCCTGCGGTGTGGCCTGGCCAGCTTCATCAATCAGGAGCCATCCTAGAGTGTGCGGCGGCAGATCACCGAGCATTCGTTCGACCGAGGCGAATGTCGTCGAGAGGACCGGCACAACAAGGAAAAGTGTTGACCAGAGGTCCCCGAGTAATCTGCGCGCTCCTCGTTCTTCTGCATGCCCGCACTCGACACTTGAAGCGCACCAAGATTGTGGAGAATTTTGGAAGCTGCGGCATCGATGAAGGCGCGGTGGAGGAGCAACGCAATCCTTTGCTCAGATCACTGGCGCTAACGCTGGCGAGCCGCGCTACTTGGTCGCAGACACAAAATCACCGCTCTTCAGCGTGGCAGCCTTGGCCTTGATGAGTATACGGATTTGCTCCCGTGCTGCCTTCGACGACGCGACAACTGTCATAACCATGTTGTCAAACTTCCTCAGGGTGTCTTCCGATCGCGACTGAATCAGTGCAGCGGAAATTCCGTACCTAATGGACAGTGCGTCTCGGGAGCCGTCACTGACGAGTTTTTATCGGCTCTTTAAGCTAGACCGCACGCCAGTGATCGGGAATTTTCTTGCTATTCAAGTGCCGCACACGGGCAACAAGAGGAGAGTGCCCTCTCGCCTTCGCCCAATCAATCGCCTGCTTCTGGGTTGCGAACGTACCGAGAACATGCCTCCACCAACCCTTGGTACCAAGGCTCGGAGCAGTATTCAATCAGTTTCTTATATTGTCGATCTTCCAGAAAGCCCACCCGCACATTGTTCTCTGCAAGATGAGGGAATTTCGGGACAAAATAAACCTTCGGAGGGGTGCATCTGGCCCCAAGGTTAAGCATCCTTTTCGATAACCGCAAGTTCACGATTGACAGTCGCGCTCGGCGCTTGCGCGGCAAGCCATTGATCAACATATTTATCCAGAAGCGCGATCGTTATCTGTATGGGTCGCAATTGGCCGAAGAACGGCTGGAGATGCAGTCCCTAGCGCGACTCAACATCATTTATTGAGGCTCTTTCCTTGATACGACATTCCCTGAGATAGTCCTCGGCGAGCTCTACAATGGAAACCTCTTCCGTTCCAAATTTCGCAAAGATCTCAGCATGTGGACCGGCAATCTGAAAGCGTAGAATTTTCTCGGCGGCGCGCCTCTTGGTCGACGCAATTTAGACTCTCCTTATTTGAAACGTTCGTTTGTGGCGCATCGAATCGTGAAGCCAAAGGCTTCTTCGGTCAAATTTGCGCAGTCTCTCTATTTCCTCTCGGTAGAGAAGGAGCAATATGGGTCCTAAGATGAATTGAAATTGGACATGTAGCGGATAAGCTCAGCCCACCCTTAAACACCGATCACAAAATCCGTTTGTCTACCGAAATTTTCGCTCTTGAGAAGAATCTTCAATAACTTAGCTTCATAGAAGCACCAGCGAGCCAGCCCTCTATGCTCAAACTATGCTCAAACTTTAAACATAGGAGGCAACGGAGCGTACTCGATAAATGCTATAAGTTATTGATTCTTTGGTGCCGGAAGGGGGAATCGAACCCCCCATGACCTTGCGGTCGGCGGATTTTGAGTCCAAATTTTCCACAGTTGCAGGGCATTGCAAGCCCTCGCACTCCCGCTGCATAAAGCCTTACAAATGAGTCGCTTGCAAGAGAATCATGGATCGCATCGCGTCGCAGCTGGCCGCACGGAATTGCGGTACAAAGTATCACCAAAAGTATCACAAAACCGGTTGATCCTCAGCGGATCGTAAATCCGCTGATAGAGATCGACGGCCATTCTCATCCAGCGACGCGGAGGATTTATGATCCGCCGGTGGCAGAGAAGGTCACTCTTGAATCATTTTCGTACCTACCGAACTACACCTTGAGCATTGCCTTTGGCAGGCGCGCCTCTAGTGTCCCAGCCGACGCATATGCCAGCGCAGGGTGACTCATATACGCGGTAGCGTGGTTGTTGGGATTCTCTCGATATACTGGCCGACATGATGCTTCTGATTAACGTGGCGGAGCAGATTGCGAAACGGCGCAAGGCCAAAGGCTTGACCCAAGCCGAGCTTGCGAAGATGGCGCGCGTTAGCCGGTCAACCTTGGACGCTCTTGAGAATGGCCGGATGGGAGAGCTTGGATACGCGAAAGTAAACAATCTACTGACTGCTCTTGGCCTGGAGTTCAAACTTCAGACCGCAGTGAGCATCCGACCCACTCTTGATGAGTTGATGCTCGAGAATGAGCGCGAAGATGCGGAGCTGCGGCGTTCTCCTCGGTTCTAGCCTTTCGTCTTCCCTCGGTCTTCCTTGATCGCTTCCATCCAACGCGCAAAAGTGAAATCGGCTTCGCTGATACTGCCAAACAGGTAGGGCCTGAGCTCTTCGCGATAGCGCTGCTCGAACACTTCGAGATCAAATGGCGTAGTCCGCGCAAGAAAGAGCATGTCTTGGAAGTCGCGATCATTGTCCCGCTTTAGCTTGCAGAGGGCGATATCATATGGGTCCATCACGAAGAGATGGATGTTCTCGAAGAGACCTTCGTAGATCGGGACAAGACGCTCCTCGTACTCGTACGGCACTTGGGCAATGCCGACGAAGTCCAGGTAGACACGATGCTTCCTCGCTAAAGAGGAACCTTTCCCACCCGCTTCAAGAAGTCGATTGCGCGAAGCGATGGGCGCTACATCGATGACATCCAAGTCAACCGTCGTCCGTGCGGAACCGTAGTGCTGCGTGACAGCGAAGCCGCCGATACAAGGAATCTTCGTCGGCTCGCCGGCGACGGGATCAAGTTCTCTCAGGAATGACAACCAAGGCTCAGGCAGCGTAGTGTGCAAGGTCCACCTCCGAGAGTCGGGTATCCAGGTTCCAATGCGCAGCAAGCTTCGACCTCACTGCTCTGACATGTTGTTTGCGAGACAGAGGCCACGACTCCTGGCACAGTGTGTCTTCCTTCACGAGACGTGCATCCTCAAGTTCCCGCAACACATGCTCTAAGACACCCGACACAACGAATGCGTCGTTCTGAAGTGCCATCTTGTTCGCCAGGGATACGACGAATCCGAGTCGGTTCTGGCGGTTCCTGAGTTTCATTTCTCGAAGGAGCCAAGACCAGTCGAGATGGGGATACGTCAGCACGACCCACGGTATGCCCTCCGTAGTACGCACATCGAGGTCAGAGTGATCCAACGCATCGAGCAGGAACTCAGCCGGATTGCGAAGACGACCAGACAGATGTGCGTATCCCGGATACCCTAGCCTCCCAAGCTCCGAGGCTAGTGTCTCGTCGTTGTGCCTCGGCAGCGGATTCACGGGCAGAGCCGTCGGGTCTCCACCAAAGACTTCTGCCGCTCGCTGCGCGACTTCAAGGCTGACATTCCTCTTCCCGGTCTCCATATGGGAAAGCATGGGTTGCGATAGCCCGAGAAGCTTCGCTGCCTGGACCTGAGATACACCCTGACGCTTGCGGATGGTTTCCAATGCGAATCCTGTCATACAAATCGCCTCATCGGATATATTACACCTTTTGTAATATACCGATCGATAGCAATAGCGTCTATCGATCATCAGTTGTCACGAAAACATCGCCAGAAGACAACAACGAGCGATGGACATTAGAGGTCATCATCGAAATCGTCAGGCAATATTGGCCGATCAATCGTTCGATAATGGTCAAAAAACTCATCCAAACTTCCAGATGTCGGATCGAGGTTAGTTGCTTCTGTTCTTGCCCAATCCAGCCATCCGCGTCCATAAGAAGGGTCAGCAGGTGCCTCAGATCCCATCTTGCGCTCAACGTGTGCAATCAACCGACGAAGCGCTTCGGCTTTCGTCCAGCCCTCCAAGTGGTCGTTCAGTCTTCTAAACCGAGTGACGGCGAGTCGATGCTGCTGAGCAAGCTCCTCCTCAGCTCTTCGTTCCGTTTCCATCTTCTCGGCTTTCTCTCGTAATTCGAGAGCGGCGGTGCTCAAACCATGCAGGATAACGCTCAACTGACATTCGAGCGGATGGCCTGGCCTATCGGCGAATGTCGGTTCTTGCCTCGCGGATAAGAATTCCCGAATCCTGAAACAGAGGCGCCCGGTAGGACGGAATTCAGTGCGCGACTGAGCAGACGGAGCACGTAACCTGCCCTTGGCAGCGAATGGCCGTGACTCGATTTGATTCTTCGAGAATAGAAATGTGCACCTTCTGCCGTTTGATAACGGTCGACATCCCAGAATCGTAATCCGAAACGCGAGACGCGAAAGCAAATCCATGTGCTTCAGATGACTTGACGAAGGCATCCATGAAGAGAAGCACCCTCGGTATCGATGCGGGTGCCACCTTCACGTCTATGTCGTCGCCCGAAGAACACACTCTGCCATAGGAATCAGGTATGCGGAGGGACAAGCTCTTCTGAAGCTGCAGCGTCAGGCGATGAGGCGAAGACAATATCTCTGGAACTGGTACAGGCTCAAGATCAGCCAAACTCAGCCTTGAAACCCAAGAATTTCGTCGCATCGGAATCTACCTCCACAGTTCGTGACACCGCTTTCGTGGGGTCGCGTAGGGTGGGCCATCTTCATCTGCCCCGTCGCGCACTCTAATTTTCTTCCGAGATGCGCTTCGCTTCAGCAAGCAGCCCGTCATCGTCGATCACAGCCTCGAGGTTCCTTCGGAACAAATCTAAATCAGCACTATAGGGTTGAGTCTGTCCGGTTCGGATGGCGTTATGAAGGCGTTCGCACTTCCCTCCGAATAGGTGCATGTCCTTTTCCTCGTAGAAGAGATTGGGACTTGCACTCTTGAAATGGCTGTATGCAGGAATATCCGCCGAGGGCCAAAAGTTGTCGCTCTCCATGTCTTGACGCTCGTAGTGATATGCCCTCTCAAGTAGTCGAACTAAATCGCTCTTGATCATGCGCTTGGCGAGCTTTGCCGAATGTCTTCTCTGGATTTTGTTCTTGATGGGCTCAAGACAGATCGCAGCGATGAAGCCTAAAGCCGCACTCACGATCATTTTCAACCAGTCATGATTTTCCGGCGCTGGCGGTAGGTTGATGATGGGAGCTGGGCATTGAAACATGCTCAGAATGATACATCCATAATAGGAAGTAAGAGGGATTGAAAAAATGTTGATGGTGACTGAAGACAACGTGCGGAACCGAGCATACTTTCACTTTGCGAACCGGACGGGTTCGAACTGGCAAGACCCCGTTTCCAACTGGATTCAAGCGATTGCCGAAGAGGTGGAAGCGGCCAGAGCAACGGACATCACCGGCGAGCTCTTCACGTTCCGTCCACTATCTCAGTTCATGCTGAGCATGATCATCCCGGCAATCGAAGCCAAAGTTGCAAATGGCTCTGTCTCCCCCAATGCTCTCCCCGTAGAGCTGAAACGTCTGCAGATTCTCTGGCCTCAATCTGGCCAACCCATAGTTCAGATAAATGACGAAGTAGCGATCAATATCATAGGTAAGCCTTCCCGCGAGGGCTATAAGCTGGGTGAGTCAGTCACCGCCGCTGATTTCATTCCGGGAAGCGAGCGCTTGGTTCCTCCCGAGATCAGTGGTGCACGGGTCGCTTACCTGCTCTTGTTTTCAAGCTTTATGGACTTTCGCGTGTACTTCGACGCCACGGCAAATGCTCCTGAAGGCCAAGGCGATTCTGTCATGCAACCATACGAGTTGCAGGAGCTTGCAGCTCGAAAGTCGTTTTTCCAGGCTCATCCTCCGGAGGCACTCCTTGCCAGATTGAAGCAACTAGGCTGGCCGCCGTCACCGACGTACTATCCGACGCTGGTCCATTCGATGTCTCAACTGGGTGGCGATACTCCTCAGAACATTGCGACAACCATCAAGGCGATACACGCGCCGGCTTATTGGGCAAAGCGCATCGCGCTGTGGGAAGAACTCACGATCTTTGCTGCGAGGACGGAATACGTTAAGAAAGCGATCAACGAATATCTCGAAGCTGATTACGTCTCGGCGATCTACGTGGCCGTGCCTCAGTTTGAAGGCATCATCAATGACTATGTAAAGTCCGCTGGAGGAACACTCTCAGGAGGATTTCGAGATCACGTTAACGAGTTTCTGCGATTGATCCAGTCGAGGAAGCTGCTTCTTTTCCCGCGTTATGCTCTGACCGAAGTCGTCGATTTCATCGACAGCGGAACGTTCTGGAACAACACCAGCACGGTCACGAATCAACAAGAAGACGTGAATCGTCACGGTATCGCCCACGGAGTTTTCACTGGTTTCGAGACGCAAGAACTCGCATTGAAGTTCCTCATTCTGCTCGACTGTATCGCCTTTATTCTTCTCCAAGATCAGGTGCTGCGTGGAGTTTTGAATTAGCACGTCGCATTATGTCTTGCATAAGAAGCTCTATGACCCCCAATCAACAACACACCCGAGATATTCTCCTATGACCATCTGAACCCGCACCCCACCATACTCATCAACAGAATACCGATATTGCCCTCGCTGTACGCAGATCCAAGGTCCAGCAGGTGCATCATCGAACGATGGTGCTCCACTTGCCCTGAGGAATGCTCGACTGCCTATTTCGGGCCATCCTCGCATCTCGCCGACCCCGGCGCGCTCGAACTCTTCCAAAGTTTCAACTGACATTGTGGGAAGCGGTGCGACGGTGACGGTGGATGGTTCATCGAGTTGAATCTGGCTCAATTCGTAAGCTGAATGGCCGCGCGCCAACTTCACGATGACCCTCTTGACCCGATCCAGCTCTGGAGTCCAGACAGAAGAGCCGTCCTCAGTAGCCGAGCGCGTAGCTTGTATTCGCGCCGCGATCTTCGGATTGTGTTCCAACGCCTTTTTGACTTTCGGACGCAGCATCCGCTCCGAGGATGTTGAACCGGCGAGCACGCAGCCTAAAAAACAGGCTAGGTATTCCTCATCCAGAGAAAAGCTTTGATTGCATTGGCCGCAAGAATCCACGATCGAGAGATTTTCGGGCAACGGGTCATCAAGCAATACCTTCGAAGGTACATGCTCCCGAGTGTCCGGCTTCCCACCGCAAAACACGCACATACCGAGAAGGCGTTCATCGACAAAGAGGTAGTGACTCGGATTCACTTTTCCTTACTCCTTTTGAGACTCGACTCCTCGACGGCAAGACCAGGAAGATGGACTGTGACGTCTCCAAGAGTGAATGAAAATGTCCCCAATTCTATGTCCGCGTCGTGCGGCCTTTCAGCGATCAGAGCTTTGTGCAGATCATCCAGTCCCCAAGTCTGAGTGTTCATCTGCGACGAGACTCTTGCTAATTGCGGCCAAACGGCCCAAGCAGCTCTCTCGTCAGGTCGTTGATCACCCGAAAAATGGGTAGCGTTCCGACCTACTACAAACAGTAGGTATTGCGAGACGGGTTCGCAGTCCTTAGGGAACCTGAAGGCGACTCTGATCTCCTCCCATGTTGCTGTGCGCAGATAATCGTTTACTCCGTCGATCCATTTGCCGACTTCAGTCTGCATGTTCTTCATCCGTGAAGCCCTTTGCCGCATGGAATTGCCGAACATGTCCTGCCACTTCAACTGAAACAATCCCAACGTACGCGCTTCGCTATCCCATACAGCCCCGTCGATATCGGTCACAAGTCTCCTGCCCATTCTTAGGTTGATATTGGAATCAACTGTCTGCATGCGTGTTCCCTTGAAAAGGCCGTAAAGTTCGTCACGAAAGCGCTTCTCTCTTCCACCTACAGCAGCATCCCAGTCAGATCGATGAAATCTCCGTAACTGAGTCAGCATGAACGAAAAAGGATTTCCAAGTTCTCCTGACAAACACCGTATGTATTGCTCCTCCGCAACTCTCAGCAGAGGTGGTGGGAAATGCCCGTTTGTCCACACCTCCGGCGGATCATTCGGGAGAGCCTGCAGCATTGACAACGCTGCCTCGGTCTCCCTCTTAGTTATGCCGAGCGCCGCACCCAATTGTTCTGTGACGCTACTGACATCAGATGTAATCGTCAGGAGGTTGGGAGGGTTAAGCGAGGCATCACTTTCTGAGAGCAGAGAGGCAAAGTGCTCATGCTTCATCCCCCAGCCAACCAAGGTCCAAGCCGCTGCTCGATATATTTCAAAGTTGATGCCCCCAAATTTGTCCTCGTTTTCGAAGGCGTCGTGCCCCTGGCATCTGCTTCGCAAAAAGAATCCCTCGTAATTTGTAATATTCATCGATCTCCGGAGCAGTGTCGTAGCCGATAAAGTGCTTCTCCCAAATGTGTACAAGCCCCCGCATCATGTCATCAATTTGAGGAGTCGCGTCATCCAGGATCGTCTTGAGAGGCCGATGTAGCGCATCCAGTTGCGCGTTGAACCAAGTGAACTCGCCGACGTCCAACATTTCGGTGCCGACGTATCGCGTGGTCAAGCAGAATCGAACATCTGTTCCGTCCTGCATGAACTCTCCAAGCCCAGTCGATTCGTGATCCAAGTACTGTTCGCACAACGCAATCCGTCCACATTGATGGAGAAACGCGTGAGACCATTCAAAGGTCTCGCGGCTGGAGGGCACCAAAAACGTGCGCTTATAAGTTCCGAATCCCTCCAAGCACAACTTTAGTGCCTTGTTCGTACCCCAGCGACTGAGTTCCCGCGCCTCAGTACTGACCCGAGCTGCGACGCGAATCAAGTCGATTGCTCGGCAAATCTCCAAGATGGCCAAGCGTCGGTCTTGTGCGGGCAGTACGGCGACCAAGGCTGCTGTTTCTGCTAACACAATCGATCTCAGTTTTGTCGAGGCCGTGCCTGACTGGCTCATATCCACTCGATTCTCAAAAACTACTCTCAGAAAGCCGAATGATCGCTTCTGCGGTCTTGTCGAATGAATAGGCTTCAAGAAGCGTAAGGTTCTTCTTCGAGATATTCATCCCCCATTCGGGAGCACTCTTTAGCTCGCCACCGTAGTCCCGGTCGCGTAATAGTGCGGTAGGATTTCTCCACTCTAAGGACGGGATCAAGAAGAGGTTCGGGGGTTGTCCCTCGATGAGCAAGCCGAACGCCAGCAGACGATGCTCATGCAATGAGAACTTGCTTTTCTCCATAAAAACGTACCCAGAGTCGCGCACGGACTTCACTTGGATCTTCAGGAACGGGCCATCAGCAAATTGAGCAATGAAGTCCACACCACGGTCGTCAACTTCCGCACCGTAGACGTGAAAGCCGAACATCGTGAGCTCCATCTTGACGAAGTATTCCACATAGGCACCGACTTGCTGTTTGGTCAGTGCTGACCACTTATATCTCTGGAGAGGCATGGCGAGATTGTACCGAAGCAACGAGCGTGTTTGGTTAGATGAAGCGACCATTTGCATTGTCGAGAAAGACGTTGCCGTCTCTCCAGATTACGTGAATGGAAAGCTCGCCCTTCAACCAATCTTCAATGTCCTTTGTGGGTCTGGCGGGAAGGAGAATAGCGAGAGCCGGCACACCAACATCTTTGCCGATGAGGTGAGAGTAGTCGAGAAGCTGACCCACGGCCATTCGGATATATTCACGCTTTGTCGAGCATTTCGCTTCGATCAAATTGCAGCGATCAACTTCAAAGGCGTCGCATCGCAGCTGTCCGTATTTTGCGACGTGTAAAGTGCGCCGCTGGTCTCTCAACCACTTGTCGTATTGCTGAACTAGTTCGGCCTCTTTTTTCTCAGCTCGTTTAGCCTGCGCTCGGGTTATGACTTTGTAGTCCAGCCCTTCGTCATTCGGCAAACCGGTCAGTTCCGTTTTTGGACACTTCTTCGACTCGTTATCTGACGGGAGCCCGTCGCCCTTTTGACTCAGCTCTCTATCTAGCCAATCGCAAAGCCGCTTTTCGCTCTGACTGCGGGCCGGTACGAGCTCACGCAAAGCGGTTGTGTGACCTAGAGCAGAGATCGCCTTCAAGTGCCTCGGCAATTCGGTCCGATGCTTGAATGGCCGCAGCACACGCAGAGAACCGTGCCACTCCTCCTTCTCCGGGGCGATAAACCCTTCTAGTCCTTTCTTGAAGGCTCCTTTTACTGTTCCGAAACCAACTACTTCGACGTTGTGATTGAAACGCCTTGCGATAAGAATAGTGTCACCAGGGAGGATGGTTCTCGCGAACTTGGCCCCGATAGCCTTGTGCTCTTCCTCATCTGGCCCCCACCCCATAAATGCGGCCCTGAACTTAATGCTGGCGTTGCGCCATTCCCCGACTGTCCCGGCATTGTTCATAACGTTAGGTGAAACGACCCAGAACCTCTTTCGCACTGGGCTTGAACGAGATTTCTCAGGGGTGGCAGCAAGCGAGCTTCGCACTATTACTTTGCGCCCCGGAGTCAGGCTGCCAGGAAGATCGCGACCATAGATTTCGGAGCCCGACTTTAGCCGTTTTCGACCGCTAAAAAGGACTTGTCCGCCCTCGGTTAAGACTTCAACATCCAGTTCGTTCCCGTCGCTGATGTTGAGTGACGCACGAATCTTCCTCGGCACGAAAAATCGTTTGCCGGACTTGTGGATGGTTGCGCGGAATTCAAGTGACAAGGCATCTCCGAAGGCGGCGCATCCGAGGGTTTACGGCTTGAAAACGGAAAGTTACGGGTTTCATAAGGATACCGCCTGGGTAAGTGGATTGCCTCCTCTAAGGGGAAGGTGAGGAGGAGGAACTCGACTCCTGCCGCGCAGTCGGCGAGCGGGGGCCAGAAGCAAGCGGAATGAGGGTGCAGGGAGAAACCAAAGCGGGTTCTCCCTGCGCGATTTGGGAGCGTGCGACAAGCGAGGCGGCAGGTTCGCCGCCCCGCTGAGAGAGAACACTACGCTGCTTTTTTGGCCTGTGGCTTGGGAAGCAATGGTTTTACCACTTTCTTCGCATTGTCTTTCGCAGCGAACTCCTGCCTCGCCTTCAGGGCGATGGCGTCGGTGTCTATCTTGTAAGCCAGTGCCGCGCTCTTCAAAACCTTTCCCGCGTCGGGCTGGTTTCTTGCCGAGAGCAAAATGATTCCCTCGACAATCAAGCGGCCAAGTGCGGACTCGTCGGCTTTCCGGGCGAAGGCGATCATCAGCTTTGCGATAGCGTCTCCGTCCTGCGGCCTGATGCCCCGGCTCCGGGCGAGTGTCTGCAATCCACGCTCGTCCAGTAGAGGCAAGAGGTTTTCGGTAATGAAGAGCAAGTCGCGCTTCATTAGACGAACGGGGACGGCGGCGACTATGGAGTTGAGAACACGCAACCGAGTTGCGTTGGCAAGCGCTTCTTCGCGGCGTACCTTCTCCTGTTCCGCCTTCGCGTTGGTGTTGGCTCTATTCGGCTGTTTCTTGGGGTGGTGGATGGGACATTGGGGATTAACGCAGACTTTGCGAACCTCGCCCTTCTCTTGTCCAACCGTCACGATAGCTTCGCTCATAAAGCGGCATGTCTTGAACTCCGGCAGCTTTGCCATCTCCGGGGTCTTCGGCTTGTCGGCTCGAAGCTCGACGTACTTGTTGCGTGGAATGGCTGCGACTCCATCAGGCATCGTGCCGTAGCTCGTGCTGATTTGAACGAGTTTCGGCTTGCTGGCGAGTGTGGCCTGAACGTGAGCCTCGACCTTCGCGGCGTAACAAGTCGGGTCAGTGCATTATGTGGAATCAGGGCAACTGGCAAGTGTTTTCCGCTGGCTCGCCGCCGCTCCGCTCCTGGCATGAGACGAACAGTAGGACATAGTCGCTATTGGAGCATTCGCGGCGTAGTTCAGGTGTTGCGTTTAGCTCTAGCCATAATGGCGAGTACAAGGGCCAAAACAGTCGCGGGAAGGATGAGCAACATAACTAGAGCAGCAGGACCATGAATGTTTGTTCCTCCAATCGGTGAGCCGAGCAAGAGCACAATCCAAGGAGCAATCAAGATAAGACCTGACGTGAGACCGCGTCTAGTTGCTCCCGGCTGGGCACTCCAGCCAATAAAGCCTACGAAAGACAACACAGTTCCGACAAGTAATGCCAGCGTGAAGAGGTCGAAATCATCGCTGATGAACTCAAATCGGAAATGGGTGGCCACGTCGATGTATCCAGCCAAAATGCCAACCGCGATTAAGGCTGCTCCGGACAGGGAGATAGTCCTCCAAATGGCTAATGAACGAGATCGCGAGGGCATGGAGGAATTCTACCGTCATGTCGCGTTGCTGCCTGGGGCCGCTCTGAAACGAGTGATCTGAACCAAATCAGTGCCGATTTGCCGCTGCGTGGGACCGGCGGGTGTGGGAACGTCGGCGAGCTTGAGGAGGAGCTTTTCGTAGGCTGCGACGCCGTCTTCAATTGCGGCCTGTTCGGTGTCTCCGAGCGGAATTTCGTGAAGTAATCGCAGCAGGTGTTGCTTGCCTTCGAGCAGCTGGGCTGCGGTCGATTGCTTCGGCATATAGAAGTCGCACTTGGCACAGGCCATGCGGTGCGGACACTGCTCGAAGAAATCATAGGTGCAGTAGCCATGGCCGAGGTCATAGAACTTCCATGGCTCTGTAGAGGCGAGCCCCGCGCGAACAGCGTCCTGATCGATCAGCACCTCGATAGCGCGCAGGTTACGCGCGAAATAGCCAGCGTCGGCATAGGACTTGGCCATCTTTAGCGGGGTTATTTTCGCATAGTGCTGGGTTGCGGAGGGCGTGGCGTGGCCGAGCCACTCCTGTAGCTCGAAGAGAGTCATCGGTTCCTTCGCGTTGAAGAGCTGCGAAGCGATGGTGGAACGTGCACGATGCGTTGTGATGTTGCCGCGAACATCGGCGAGCGGCACACCGCCCTTGACGCAAAGCGCCGGGATGAGGACGTTGTTCAGATACGACTTGCCCACGCCTGTGAGACGAACCATGAAGAGAATGTCCACGAACTCTCCGGTCTTCCAATCGGCACGCTTGGCGCCCTGCGGACGCACCTTCTCCCAAGCCGCAATGGCTTCTCCGACGATACGATCCACTGGCTTGGTGAAGGATGTCCCGGTCTTGTTGACGGGGACATCGAGCAGGCAGACCGCATCAGCGGGCAGCGTGTCGCCCGTACCAGGAACCGCAACTTCCTCGCGCTGCCAGCGAATGCATCCGACCCTCAGCCTGAGAATCTCGTTGTTGCGAAGTCCAGCGAAGAGCCAGGTCGTCGCGAGTGCTCTGCACATCTCGATGGGATAACTGTTGGGTCGATAGCTTCCTCGCGAGGCTGGGCCGCGACGAGGGAGATCGTCTGGAACAAGGTTGAGACCGGCCCAGACCAGCTTGGCCCAGACATCGTCGGCGATCACGCGCGGGTTCGGGCCTATCAAGGCGAGCAGGCTCTTCGGCGTGGTCAGATGCCTCATGGGATCGAATCGTCGCGGGATCAACTCCCACTCCTGGAGATCGCGAAAGAAGATGCGCAGCGTAGAGATGCGGCTTGCGCGGGTGCTTGCCGCAAGAATCTTGCCTCGACTCTTGATATGCGCTGGATCGATGCTTCCCCAATCTCCACCGTGCCACTGACAAACGACGGAGATCAGTTCCGCAGCAAGGTCGCGAGTCCAATCGGCAGGGGAAAGCACGGTCGGATGAATCTGCCCGAGCCATCTGCCTACGTTGAGCAGGAAGTAATAGCTCTTGGTTCTGGAGCACTTCGCATCCGTGGATCGATCAAACCAAAGACGGCAGAGGCGCGCCCACTCAGGCGGGACGCCGCGGGTGAGGGCGGGCGAAGACTTCTTATCAGGAACGGGCCGATGAATCTCAAGAGCCTCCGGCACGGTTCCCATGCTGGCCAGCACACGGGAGAAAGCAACGATAGAGTAACTTCCAATGCGTGGCGGCTTGCGTGCGATCACTGTCTTCAAATGCGCCAACGTGAGCTGATCGAGATGGGGTGAACGGATGAAGAGCAATGCCTCAAAGACGGTCCGCATGATGCGATCACTCATGCCGTGCTTGATATATCCCCACTCCAGAAGCAATGCGTGTACACGATCGGAGACTGTCTTCATATACTCGCGGCCAAACACCTTGCGAGCGAGGCACCCGTAGACGAGATGGCCGCACTTGAGCCTGTGGAGATCGGCGAAGCCACATAGTAGATAAGCGATGGCGACGATATGCTGACGCTCCATCCTTCTCCGCTCAATCGAATCGATCCACTCTTCGGTGGTCCATCCCCAGAAGGACCGCTTGCGGTCCGCCATCTCGCGAAGAAAGAACAGCAGCACAAACTTGCGATGGTTGGTCTTGATGCCCGTATAGTCGAGCGCATCGTTCAGCGGCTGCACCAGCCGGTTGAGCGAAGGGCCAAAGTCCATCGTTCGACCGTACCGATAGAATCGATACTCCTCTGCATAGCGGGTCAACATATCTTCTTCGCTCGCGGTGAGCATGGCACAGCTGTCGTATCGGTTGAGATCCACCGGCCATATCCAGGGTCCTTCATCTGCCTTCTTCGGCGTCTCCTTCTGCGGTCCCCACTGGGCACGTGCGCCACGTTGAAAGAACGACGAACGCTGTTCGGCGGTCAAGGTATCGACCCAACGCCCGATGTTGTTGTGCCATGGCTGCCCATCCTTCCTCACTCGCTTAGCTGTCACTGGGCGACCTCCGCAAGCATCTGGACACGGCGAGCATGAATCTGAGCCATGCCCGCAGCGAGCTTCAGCGAAAGGTCGCGGCCACTCAGATGGATATAGAGCAGAGTCGTCTGTACGCTGCGGTGTCCTGCGAATGTAGCGATCTCATGGATGTCCCAGCCTGCATGGGCGAGGTCGGTCAGACAGAGATGGCGAAGTGTGTGTGTTGAAAAGCGTTCGACGCCCGCTCGCCGTGCAAGCTGCAGGACTATCTTCGACCAGCTCCATATCGAAATGGGTTCGGTATAGTTGCGGCGGGACTCGGACAGAAAGAGCGGCCCACGCTTGCTGCCGAGGGTCCTGCGATGTTCGAGATACCGGAGTAGCAGCTCTCCGCTTGAAGCAGAGTAAGGAACAGCGCGCTCGCGCCGTCCCTTCGTGCTCTCGGCCCGAATCCTGAGAATGCGTCGCGATGGATCGATATCGCTGCTCTGGAGGCTGCACAGCTCTTCGCGCCGGAGTCCAGCGTCATACGCAAATGCCAGCATCGTTCTGTTGCGAACGCACTCCTGCCGCGCTGCTGCAAGAATGCGGTGCCAGTCTTCCTCGTTCGGAATCCAGGGCAGTCGATAGTGCCGTGCCACCATCGCTCGTCCGCCGCCGGGCTGGGCGGCCGGGTTGTTGGGACGCACGCCTTCTTCCATCAAATACGCATGGAACAAGCGAACGACAGTTAAACGCTGCTGGATCGTTGCGTTCGATACAGTAACCTCGCCAGCCTGCAGCCCAGCGAGATACAGCCCCACGTCTGCCCGCGTCACAGAGATGGCCCCAAGACGCGCCAGCTTCAGAAAAACAAGATATCTCTCCAATGCCCGCGAGTAGGCATCAAGAGTGTTGGAGGATAGCCCACGACGCGACTGCAACAGGAGCCACGCATGGGCATGAACGTCCAATGAGACCAAGGGACAACGATCCCAGCGAATAGCGTGAACACTAAACTCGACCGGCACACGAACCTCCTGGTGGAGATCCAAGGAGAACAGGCCAGGCGATGGGTTCGTCTCATGCCAGGAGCGGAGCGGCGGCGAGCCAACGGAAAACACTTGCGGTTGCCCTGATTCCACATAACTTACAAGCATCTTGCAGCACGTCGGCAAACAAGAGCCTGTTGTGGCCTGTCCGCTTGAGGCAATCGAGGCAGCTACCAGCGGCGGGGACGAGATTCGCATTCTTCCGGCTGAACGGTGCCAGCTTCAAGATGAGCATGAGTTGATGCTCAATCCAGTGTTGCAAGTGGCGAACGGGTAGCAGGATGCGCCTGGGCTTCTTGCCAGTGCCCGCCCATTCTTCGCGGAAGCATTCGTTCAATGCTTTCTCCTGCTGGTCGGGCTGCAGCTTCGCCAGAAGCAAGGCGTGTCCGACGCCGATCTCCTCGGCATAGAACGCCTCGACTACGGGCGCGGAGAGGTCGGTGAGTTTGAGGCGTTGGGCAACATAGGCGGGCGATTTACCCGTCCGGGCTGCGATTTGCTCGACGCTGTATTTCGGCTCCTCCAAATTAAGAAGCGCACGGAAACCCTGCGCCTCTTCTAGCGGGTGAACATCGCGGCGTTGAAGGTTCTCAACAAGCTGGATTTCCAACACCTCCGCGTCGGTAAGGTTGGCGATGCGGCAAGGGGCGTCCTGCTTCTCGGCCAGTTTGGAAGCGCGGAAACGCCTAGCTCCAACAACAACCTCGAAGTCTTGCTCAGTGATGGGACGAACGAGTAAGGGCTGCACTACTCCGCTGGTGCGGATGCTCTCCGCCAATTCGCGCAACGCATCATCCTCGAAGATGCGGCGGGGGTTGGTCTTCGATTCCGTGAGAACGGAAAGAGGAAGGTGGCGGTACTCGGTAGCGGTCTGGGTGTTCATGGTGTTCTCCTTCTGCGTTTGGGCGTGCTGGGTCGTTCTGCGGACGGCGCGAAGCCGCCCGCCATCAAGGAAGGCGTTTAGCTGGCTTGCGCCAGTTCGGGTTCTGTTTCGGCTTCGGGGGCCTCTTCCGCTGCTGGCGTTTCCAGCGCGGAAAGAATGACGGCGGCGGTCTTCTGAATCACTTCCAAGCTCTCGGTCAGAAGTGCGGCGTTGCCGTGGTACAGGTGGATGTAATCGGCGGAAGCCCGTCCGGTATCGAGGCCGATCGTCTTGCCGACTACAAAGGCGATTGCTTCGGCTTCCGTCTCGCGAACGGTCTTGGTGGTGGCGGTGCGGCGTTCTGCCTTGTGCAACATTTCGTGCGCGAGTTCGTGAACGAGGGTCGAAAACTCCTCGGCGGTTTCCTGACCGGGAAAGAGAACGATCTTCGCGCCGTAGCTGACACCCAACGCGGGAGAAATGCTCTCCTTCCAATCAAGCTCGATGCCCTGAGCAATGACGAAATCAATCAAGCGTTCGCGGTACTCTCCGACGTTGCCTTTCACACGTTCGGACAGTTCGGGGAGTTCTGCGCCGTCGGTCTGGCTGACATCGAAAATATAGGCCGAACGAAAGCCTACGAGTACGGGCTGGTTCTGGGTGCGGATGTCCTTCTCGGCTTCTGAATCCTTCTTCCGGCGAATCCCAATCATGGGCGCGAGAATGCGAATGCCTTTCTCGCCCTTCTTGACCCTGCGGCCAAGCTGGTTCCACGCATACATTCCGGCAACGCGGGTCGCGTCCGGCTTCTGCCGCGCAATCTCCAAGATGTTCCCGAAGCTGTAAAAGTGAAATCTGCCCATCGCCAAGAGATAGGCGGTGAGCCCTTCGCTGTGTCCCTGCTCCAACTGCTCGATGAGGGCTTGGACATTGGCCGCGATAACTTCTTTCGCGGTCTGTTGCTTTTGCTGCTGCTGTTTAAGGTTCTGGGTGAAGGGGGTGACGGTGGCGGTGGTCGCTTGGGTGTTCATGGGTGCTTCCTCCTTGGTGTTGGCCTTTGCACTTCCGCGTTGAAACGCGGCATGTACATGCCGAACGCCACCTGGCGAAGGCGGGGGTAGCAAGTGTCAAGGGGAGTGGGTATCGCCCACCCGAAGCTTTAGCGAGGGCGCGGTTTCATCGCGTGATTTTTGCGCAGCAAAAATTATGGGGAAACCCCTTGACGCGCGCGATCGGGGCAGAGCCCCTTAGCGAGGTCTGTCTTCCTTATTCGCGCACGAAGTGCGCATCATCTATGGGCCGGCGTTGCGGGCAGGAACAGGCCCGCTAGGGTGGGCAGCGCAAGACGCTTCGCGGCTGAAGCAGGGAGGAGTCGTCCTCCCTAACTACGCGTCAACTTGCACTACGCCCGTATCGAAAAGCTTCTAGTGATGACTCTGCTCATGCCAGAGAATCGAATAGAATGTCTTCAGGAGGTTTGCTCTATGCCAAGCCAAGAGATTTTTCTGAAACTTGAAAGTGACGGCAAACATATCGAGGTTGTTAAGACCTATGACTCCGCTTTCGCGAAAGAGGCATTCGCCGAAATGAATGACGATGCCAAAGCATTCCTCGGCAAATCATTGATCGAAGACGGCGTACTTGAGGCTAGCGAGTTGCCTTTCAGCGACGACGATCTCTGGCAGGGAGTAGAAGAAGGCGCAAGGGAGGATTGGAATAGCTTCTCTTACTTTGTAGTGCGCGAAGAAGGCTCCGAACGACGAGACTTGTTCGTTTCTTCAAATTGGCCGGTCGCAGAACGCTTCGCAAAGCTGGGAAACTCCGCTTTGCTCGAGGTGTGATCAGGAATTTCTCGAATCGTGGTCGCGTAGCAACAAGTTTTGTTGAGCGGACACTCTGAACATTTCGGATTTCGAATAGTGCAAATCATCGCAGCTAGATCAAGAAATGCCCAATTGACTCTCGCGGGTTCCTCATGTTGGACGATGCGCAATGCGAGATCTTGCAAATAGGGATCATACCGGATGTCACTGAGTCGCCTCGGTCCGAACACTCTCTCCAGAACCCTTGCTAGGTTCACGTCGAGGAGCGGTTGATTGTGCCCCTGATCGAACATCAGGATAGCGTTACAAATGTATTGTCCAACCCCTGGGAGATTCTCCACGTCTCCGCGTTCCTTCGGATATCTGCCCCTTCTGGACGCCATAACGCCGGCCAAGGCTTTGAGCGAATTGGCACGTCTGCGCCACAATCCTAGGGGTCTGAGCACATCTTCAAGTTCTTCCTGCGTCGCCACCGATAGACGCGTCCATGACGAATATGTGCAAGTGAAGCTCCTAAACATACGTGCCACGACATCGGCTTTCGTGCGTTGAAGCAGGACTTCAGCAATCACTTGCTCGTACTTTGTTGCAGTTCTTTTGCGCCAAGGGAACCCTCGGTCCGCTGTCTCAAACCAGGCGAGGAGCTGTCGTTGAATTGTATTTAGCCTTCGTTGAGAAGGCGATACAGCGCTGCCGTGGGCTGGACCAATACAAAGCGGCTCTACTCTCTTGGTCTCAAGAGCCTCACGATTATTGTTGTATCGCATGCTCCTAGCTCTTCACCAAACGATAGAAAGGCATTCCCTTGAGGAATTCCCCATTTACGTTGAAAGTCTTGTACATACACTCATGCAAAGCCAAAGACTTGATTCGATCAGCGGTCTGCGTCATGTTCGCTGTCATTCCGAGAGCGCTTAACTCTTGCGGCAAGACATTCGGGACTTTGTGTATCAGCCAGGTCAAGAGGGGCTCGCGGTAGTCAGTGGCGCCGACCTTAAAATGGCGAAGATACTGCGAGGCGAGAATGACACCAACTCCAAACTCTCTGCCTTGTAAAAGGACCTTACGCAGCACATCGAATTCATACTTCATAATGTTGTCTGCTTCATCGACGAGCAGAAAAGAGTCTACGACTCTCTTCTGCGGATCTGCTCCATAGAACGGGCGTTTTGGAATTTTCAGCATGTTTTCGTAAAAGAGGTTCAGCAGAACCGCTACGAGCATGTTCTTGGATTTGTCGTCTTGCCCCAGTGCGTCTAACGAGATCACGACCACACCGGTAAGGAACTCTTTTGTTGACGCCTCGGTGGCATCGGCGGCAAACAGTTCACGATCAACGAGGTCTTCGATGATCGAAGAAACTGAATCCGCTTTGTTGTTCGTCGCGACTTGATACAGCCGATGAACATCATAAATCGTGGGAGCAATGCCGGTGTCCTTCTTTTCGGCATATGCCGCACGGACCGCATCTTTTAGGACTTTGCGTTGTACTGGCCCAATTCCGGAATAAATCTTGTCAAGCACGTCCGCAAAGAAAGAAAAGCGATCTAGCCAAGGCGTTGTGGATTCTGAGGCCTGTGAGACATCAAACAAATTGAGGCGAAGATTTTTGGGGCGGATGACCTTCGCGTTAGTGGCCTTGACGAATTCATCGTTGGAATAGTCCTTCTTGTAGTCCAGAATCAGAATGTTTGGCGAGACTCCCATGTTCTCTTCCGTTTGCGTAGTGATCTGGTAGATGAGGGACTTCAAGAGTTGAGTTTTCCCGGTTCCCAGATCGCCCACCACCCCAATATTCAGCTGGTTCAAGTTTGTATCACTGAGAGACAAGCTTCTTGTCTCTGGCCGAAACGCATCCAGAGGATCTCCAATCAATAACTCGATGCCGCGGCTTACCGCGACAACGTCGGGCTGATCTACGGGAACCTCAGATACGTCCAGAACTGAGGGATGTTCGATAGTGAGCAGCTCGACGATCACCGGTTGCTCTTGCACGTCGGGCATATCATTTACCCGAGCATTTTGAGGTAGGACTTCACCGCCTGTGGTGGGTGTATCGGTCGTGAGCAGCTTCGTCGGAAGCCGTTTTCGAGGTTCCGTCTCCCAGGTGGAGATCTTTGCACGAATGGCCGCATAGATCGCTTGACTATCACCAGATATGATTTCAGTCGCATCTTTCCGAGACAAGCTAATCGTCTCGTGAAAACCATCGTTGTCCGTGTCCCTCGTAACGCTATTTGTGCTTCCGTCGATGGCAATCAATCTGCCGCGAGTATCGACTTCGACCTGCAACTCACCAGTCATCAGGGCGGTCATTACTTTCGCATGACAGTTGGCCCATTGTGCTCCTCGATGGATCACGGCCGACTGTTGACTATAAACTCTAAATCCGTAGTCAAGAAGCGCTGCGTAGAAGTGCTTACTTGCGAGACGCCACATAAGCATGTCGTCCTCACCTGCAATCTTTTCGATCTGTTCCAACAGAGCCACCAGCGATTTCGCCTGGCCTAATGCCGCTAAACAGTCATTTACCGACAGAGGTTCCGTGGTGTTCCGGTACTTGACCTCAATAGGGGTCAGCTTTACGAATACGCGGGTGGCGTCAAAGTTCAAGCTGAGCAACAACAAATCTGGACGATGATGTGCAGCCTTGCTGACTGCGCGGGTGAGGTCATCAAGATAGCTTCGAAAGGGGTCCACTGGAACCAGCAGGTTGATGCTCGTAACGCCTTCGTCTTCTCGCCACACCGGAAACAGGCTGAGAGAGTTTTCACCCATCCTGAACTCGTCTTGTAAAAGTCGAGCTGCAACGAACAACCCCAAATCGCCAACTGCACCGGAATCACCGCTTGATAATCCACGCACCGTTGGTATACCGCGCCGGGCGACTTCGAGAATGAGATTGTCAGCTCTTTCCTTCGTAAGCTTCTCCGCATCTGGCAGCTTCTGAACTACGTCCGCAAGTGTATCCCTGTCCACGTCGGTAATCTGAGCGAGGAGATAATACCCGTTGCTGTCTCCAGCGCGGCTTGAATACGATGGCAAGTCGTAGTCCCAAAGATAGGTGTCTGTTAGCCATCCACCCAGAAAACAGGCTGGGTCGACCGATGCGGAGGAAACCGCGACGTATCTAGAGTTGTTGAGCGAAGCTTGAAGGGTATGCACGCTTGGGGCAAACACGTAGCTATAACGATTGGTCCCGATACTTTCAAGTCGGGCTAATATGCCTGCAGTTCGATCCAGCAAACCATCGCCAGTAGAGGACGGCGCCATTCCCATCCTGGATTCGCTGAGGAAAGCTCCTGAACCTGCCATTAATTGCTGGCGTATTCGAACTCGAAATAAGCCACCGGCGGCCATAGGTGACAGCATCGTGCTTTTGGCCGCTTTCATCTCAGTCGTTTCAAGCTGGGCAACGATTGTTAAGTCAGGCCGGTGCTCACGAATTTCAGTAGAGGCATACCAGCTAACTGAATTCTGAGTATCCTCTGCCAGATTTGATATCTCGGCATCTTCAGGTCGATGATCAGACTTCCGCTGATCGAGAATTCTGACGGATTTTTTCCCGACCGCGAGCGATACTGACTCTTCAGAGATCTTGGAATACTCGCTCCTGCACCAATCAATGAGGCCATCATTCGTTGAACTGTTTTGGCTCGAAGCACTGGTTATTGAGACGTTGAGCATGGCCTTCGCTGAAAGCAACTGTGCAATGTCGGTCAAGCTGCGTTTGACTTGCGAAACCGAAAAGCTGCTAGACAAACCTCCAATCTGAACGCCAAATTCAGTGTTGAAAGGAGTGCGAGCGATAGTTGCGCCGATTTGATCTGCGCGTGTGCTGTTCCAGAGAACAGACCAGAAATCTGAAGTGCATTCGACAGAGAAGAATACTCTTTCCTCGATGTCGCCGGTGGGTGTCCTTAAATGAAGAGTCAAAACATCTGGTACACACCTTGGGTCCATGATGCTTGCTGCCGGGCACGGTCTTTTTCGGTGGGAGAAGATTAGGGTCCGTTGGGCCAGCGCATGCCATGCGAGACGCAGTGGATGCAATGGAGAAATGAGAAGCGCGTCTGGCTCTTGAGCCAACGTCTGCTGATCGCTCCCAAGCGCCGTGACAATGGAAACATCGCACCAGGAAGCGATCTCTGGAGCCTGTTCTAGCCACTCTCCGTAGGCGTGGACGTAAGAATCAAGAGCCTCCTCGAAACTGGTGTCGTTCGCTAACCATTCACCCAACGGGGCTCCTTCAATGAGCCCCTCTTCTTCCGCTCGGATCTTGCCTGAAATGAGCTTACGCGCAGCTAGGAACCCTTCTGGAGGCGTCATCTCCGCCATCGTTGGCCTTGGATCGCTAAGGAACCGACCGCGCGACAAGATAGTGTCTTCTTGAGAGCTCCAGTTTCGACTTCGCCAGTTATCGGCGTAGTCGGGACCAAAGACGAGCGGATAATACGAATGCTCTTTGGCTAACATCCAGCTTTGGAGGTCCGCTGATCGATGAATGCGATTCACATGAACGGACGAAGTTAACTGCTTGTCCTTCCGCGTCTTATTCAGAAGGATCAAACGCTCGAATTCGCTGTTGCATTGTTCCGCTGGTTCGTCGTTACATGTTAGATAAATTTTTAGCTTTGAAGGCGCGGCAGAGTTACCTCGGAAATACTTCAGTTCGTAGCTGGTGTCGATGCCAGCTCTAACCTCCAAACCGTATTCGCCGTCTGCGATTTTGACGACGGTGGCTTCGTCCTTGTCTGTGGACGCGCTATCACTGTTGTCAGTACCCGTCGCGATGTCCTCTAGTTCGAATCCAGGGCGCACGTATACGTCAAGGTAGTGCCGCCCTTGCGCGTGCAGCTCCAGATAACTTTCAAGCGTAACTTTGTCAGCGGCGGTTCGAGGTGCTTTCGGCGGGGGTGCTTTGCGCGCATTTCTCCCGGAGACGATGATTCCTGGCTCCCAATGAGCCATAGAGATTACATGGATGCTGGAAGACTTCATGCCCGGAGACGAGATCACATATTTGATAGGGCGCTTATGCTCTGGAACTTCGTCGTCTAGCCAGACCAGTTTGTCACTGACATGAATCGTCCATCTACGCCTCTGGTTAACCGGCACGCCCTCTCGAGAGATTTCAACTGCCGCCGTCACATTCTTATCAGTAGAGGGCACCGTAATTTCGAGCTCAATGATGTCTTTGACCACCGGCACTTTGCTCGCTTGTGCCGGCGCGATTGAGTTTGTGCATTTCACCGATAACGCTTCGGGACTAGCCACATCTTCCTCTAGCAAGTCTTGCCAGCGGTCGAGTGTAAGTAATCTCCACCAAGCGGATTCATCTGGCAACACATCGCCGGTACCGGGGCCGTAATAGAATGCCATCCCCTGCGTTACTGCTGTTGGTACCGGACATCTCGCCTGAAGCTGCGAAAGAAGCTCATCCAAAGCTTGCTGTTCATCGTCATCTGCCGCGCGTGTTTTTAGTAGCTCGAACGTGGGCCGGAAGCCATCTTCGAGTCTCTCTGCCAACTCCGTTAGGGCTTTGATTTGCTGCGTCGAATTAATGACATTGTCGCCAGCCGGGGGGAACCCAGTCGCCAAGCTGACGAGGCGACCGAAATCAGACCTTGTTGGATCGATGGACCAGATTCGCGAGAGCACCTTCCAAGCAGCTCTCCGATCGCCGCCATGCCTTTCGGCCGAATCCGCCGCAAACACCGCTTCCGCAATCAGTTTTCTGGCACCTTCCATAGAGGTTTCGTTGTCCCAAGGAAATCTGCGCAACGCTTGAAGAGTCAGCCGCTGCACAAAGTCGTCCTGCCACCAAGATGTGATTTGTACGTTGCCTGCATTATTCTGCGGCGCGACACCGCAATCAAACCACGTTGTATTTTGAGAAAGATTTGTCTGATTCCCTGGAGGCGAAAGGACTATGAAGCGTGGGCATTGAGGAGAATTCCGCACGTTCAAGATGTGATTTTGATCGCATAGGCCTGACGATCCGACTGGGGGATTTTGGCTTCCCACAGGAAGGTCCGTAACGACCATCAGGACAGGAACGAGGGTCTCACTTCCATTGGAGAGCGGAGTTCTTATTCCGCCGTCTTGAGTAAGGAGGCCAAATACCTCTCGCAGCAATTCCGCCGGGGGCCCATTGAAAACCGCTCGCAGTTGGGCGTTTTCCGAACTTAAATCCCCAAGCTGCCGGGATACAGTATCGCGAACTTCTTCCGCAATCGCAAGAATGAGTTGGTTCATTAGTTGCCCCCTGAGCCGGAAAGGTTGAAAGGAGGAACTAGAAGGATGCCGCTTTCTGCATCCGGACTATCCAAGATCAGCCCGAGCATTCGCAGTTCTCTACCAAGCTCGCTTGTCCCAATGTCGTCCACGGTGACGGAGATTCCATAAAGGCTCAAATGATTAGATAAATGCTTAACCGAACGGGGTCCTTTGAACTCTCGTAAACAGCAAAAAACAACCGCCAAGAGCGCAACGGGCCCTAGAGACACGACCCAGGGAGACGACTTTGCAGGGCTACGCTTATTGAAGAAGTAACTTTGATCGTAGCTCCTTAGAGTCGTCTCAGCAGTCTGCCTCTTTCCAAGAGAATATCGACAGAACTCCATCAGGTTCGATCCGATCCCTTTCTTGCAAGCGAGGGTACGGGCGTGCTCGTCAACCAGTTGGTGAAAATCTACAATAGCGCCTGCCGAAATCAATGCGTCCCGATGTTTGTCAACCATAGTTAGGAAGTCTTGAACTTCTTGGCACGAGTTGAGCGGGGATAATGAAACCCCGAGCTGTTCAAGGTGCCAAAGAATCACGTTGCACCCGAGTCTTCCGGACAAATATGCAGAAGTGATGTTCCTAACGGTAGGCATTACCACGTTTCCATAAGAGAGGTAATGAGCGTCCGACATAAAAAGTGCCGAGCGAGTCTCGCTTAGATCGGTGGGTGCAGCTTGCCCGTTTAAAATTCCCAACGCGCATTCCCATATGCGTGCATTGACACTAGCGAGCCAGAGCACGTGTGAGACAGCACCTACGCGCACAACGGACTCGAGCAAGCTGATCCATTGCTTGCGCGTCATCGCGCCCTTGGCACTGATAACGGCTTTCAGGTCGATCACAAATTGCTGGGCTGGGAACTTGAGAATCGCTTTATCTTCTGGACTCAAAGAGTTCTTTTCAGCAGGAAGAGGAGCATATGCCCACTTTTGGCCATTCAGATTTCTGCGCTCAAACTCTTCTTGAAGCCAACGAGCCCAAGCGTCATCCTCATTGTTCACGGACAAAGCATCGAACACGCTCTTCCACAGAGCTTCGGCGTCTTCTGCTGAAAAAGATCCCATCTGAATGACCCGTTGCAATAGCGCGCCCGGGTTCCAAGTGTTCCCGGACAATCGTGCGGAACCCGAGTATAGGTTTGCATCAGGAACCATGGGACACATCTGGAGAAACCTGCGGGATGACTGGTTGCTCTGTTTTGGGCTCGCAAGAACGCCATGAAGAATTGTCTGCCAAGTATCGTTCTCAATTGCGTTCGACGGTGCTTTTGAAGATCCTAGGTACTTCTTATCGAGCTCGCGACCTGATGAACTGACCATATTTTCGCTGAAGGTTTCGAAGCCCACTGCCCGATAAAGCGAGGATACGACGACTTCAGATGTTGCGAACTCAGGTGCTGGCCGTATCCCAAAAGCGGATTCGGAATAGGCTTTGTGTGAGTTCTTCCAGGGATCAAGTTGGTACTCGGCGATACTCATGCTCCGGCCTCTCTCTTGATTAGAAATTGGCCACGTTGTCTAACGATGACATCTTTCCGAATGCCAATCTGAATTGTCCCAGCCTCAAGAAGTTCTTCGTCTCGAACGATATGGCCTCCGAGGCGGGCACGAGTGATATCAAGAAGAGCTACCACCGCGCGAGGCAAAGAAGCCGCAAGCATTTGCATGCGCAGTTCTCGCACTGACTTGTAAAGTTCATAGGTCAGGGGGATGAACTCTCTTCGTGATTCAGGTCCCACCGTTAGAAACTTTAATGCCGTGACGGGCCTCTCGAGAACAATGTCTTTAGGCACTCGCACACGTTGTTTGTCGGTAGTGAGAGTCACTCGTCTCTCTGGCGACGGAATGGGCTCTCCAAATGTCGTATTCAGAACAACCGAGAACTTATCTCCACTGTTGAGGAGCGATTCAACCTGCTGCGAGGCCTCATACAATAGGTGTTCATGGCCGGACACGACGTGCTCGAAGTCGATGAGGATCTCTCCGTCGCGCACGGCGGCCGCACGGCACCCTACGGATCTTCGAACGATGCGACAGGCAAAGTCGCGAAGCATCGACTGAACCTTATTTGCGACCTCCGGTCTGTTCTTCGTTATCCCAGCAAACGAAAGCCGCGCATCTGCAGCGTCGAGGTTTTTCAAGAGTTCGATCTCCAAAGCCGTGAGGCAAAGGAACTTCCTGATGTACTTGAGGCCCTCTCCAACTGACTGGCTAAAACGAATGTCGATCTCGCGGAAGGCTACGGTCGTGTTCCCGCTCAACTTGACTTCACTATCGGGATCGGCGAGCGCAGGATCAAGAATGTCGCACACTTCTTCCAGTTGAGAATTTAAAGTCGGAGGGATAGTTGATCGCCTAGAATCTGCCAGAAAATGCAAAAGCCCGGAAAGAGTATCGTCTGTTTGCAAGTCCAGATCTTTGAGAAGATTCCTGAGTTCGCGGGTACTAACGCGAGGCCAGAAGCCGAACAATGAATGCTTGTAGAGTCTCGAAACGAGCAGGTAAGGGGCTAGAGACCGTGCTTTTGCATCTCGTGGATTTGTACTGTCCTTGAGCGCGAGCTGTTTGGCAGCCCATGCGCATGGCGAATATTTAGCTCCACGCACGCCATCCGGGGGCGCTCCTGCGAGTAAGTACGCGAATAGTGAGCCAAGGTCTCGAAAGCTCCACCTCTTTCCGCTCGCTAGTTCGTACCATCTGAGAATTCGCAAGAACGAGGCTTCGCCAAGATCGCTGGAAAGCGCTTCTCTGCTTAAACAAAATGGGCATAAGGGACCGGCTTCGCATTCGCCCATGACCGGCCACTCGTCATCTTTGGTCGCATAGTCAAGAAGCTGTGCAGCAGGGGTAGTGATGATCTCCCCTGACGGCCCAGACTTGAGCAGCGATTCGATATCCATTGGCCAGACCGCGACATCCTCAAAGTTATGAAGTGGCCAGCAAGCGATTGGTTTCGGACCGGTACCAACGGAACCCACAACTTGCTCAATCAATGGACGCACGGACGTATTACCGCTGTCCGTTGCTGAGATCAGTGCGTCGTCCAACACCCCTCTATTCACGCAAGCAAGATAAATTACATCGGAACGACTTAAGGCATCTTGCAAATCTTGAACTAATAACTGAGCTGGTGAGCTGTTTGGATGCTCGTGTGAATCCCCCGCCGAAGCGTCTTGAACGATCTGTAATGCGGGTCGGCCTCGATTGGGGATCTCCGGTAATTGAATCTCAGCGAGACGAGGCGGCGGAGTTCCATCGGTGGGATCGAATCTCGAGGCTAGTTCAGCTTTGAGACCGCCGCCGGCCGCAGTCGAGATGTCTAGACATCCGATCGCGAATTCGACTGCTTCGGTTTTCCCGTTGCCAGGCCCACCAACCAGAAGGACGATACGAGGCACGCCATCGTTTCCAGCGCCAATTTCACCGGCCCACGATTCCAGCCGATTAAGCAGGTTGGTCCGGATGATTTCAGATGAGGGCCGACCACTCGCTTCGTAGAAAAGCTTCCTTACACCACCGCCTCGATGTCCGGACCAATCAAGAAGTCCTTCCGGAAACCTCGCCTGCTTATTCGCGTCGTTCATAAAGAATTACACCGTGAGGGCAAACATCTCCCTGCTGCTCTGTCCTTGGGATTGTTTTGTGGCTGTCGTAACGGGTTTCACTGTTATTTGTTCGAGAATGACCATTAGAGCATTACCTACCGCTTCCGCGAGAAGCGGTGGCACAGCATTTCCTATCTGCGTGTAGCGCGGACAATCCTTCTTCCGGCGTGCGCCGCCCGTGGTGTATTTACCCTTGAACTGGTACCAATCTGGAAACGATTGGATTCGTGCGTACTCGCGAACCGTCAAGATGCGAGGTTCTGAGTAATGCAATACGTCATCTGGCAACGTCGTCAGTGTTGGAGCAGGTGCCGTGGACAACATAGGTAGGGTTCTGTGTTTTAGCATCCCGTAGCGCTCGCGGTCAGCCTCTGAAAGATTTACCCCTTTGCGGCATTCATCAAGGATGAGAGCGAATCTCTCGGCAACCGGGGCGGTGTGCCTTGCTAAACGCATACTGTCCATTTCCATACGGCTAGTGCCTCGATGCATCAGTTTCTGATATGTGCTAACCGGTTTTGAATACTGGAGCATCGAGAAACCCTTTGGAGAAGCTGGGTCTGTGCATGGAACAAGCGGACCCTCCGAAATCTCCAAATCAGATAGTGCATCTTTCGAGCTAACGGGAATTGAAAGATTCAAAGCACGAACGAGGTTTTCCCCCGCCAACTCGATGCAATCGAAGATGCCGTCGAAGCCACCCGCCACGCGGTTTATTGCAGATCGCTTGAGTCCGACAACGACCAACCGGGGTCTGCGTTGTGGCACGCCGAATGTTGAAGCATCTAATAACCGCCCTTCAGCCACGTACCCAATCTTGTCTAGCTCTTCGAGAAGCTTCTCATAGTAAGACTTGGGCTTCTTGGGCTTCCTGCCGGGGAGTTGTGGCTTGCTATTCCCATGAGCCACCCTCATACCGGGCACATTCTCTAAAACGAGAAGTTGCGGCTTAACGGCGTCCACGAACTGAACATACTTTTTGAAAAGTCGGTTTCGAGGATCTTTACCGTTGCGCCGTCCTGCAAACGAGAATCCCTGGCACGGTGGGCCGCCAGTAAGGACGCTCACTTTGCCTTTCAAGGCATTCAAGCGGTGTCCGTGCTTGGTAAAGAAATCCTCGATGCCAATGTTTTTTTGGTCCAGCCACTTCGGCCAATCAAAATCGCAGGAGTCGGGGTGGTCCAAGAGGTTTGTCTTGTACGTTAGGAAGGCTTCGGCGGCCTTTTCGATCGCAAATAACCCGCAAAATCCAGCATCCGTCATGCCCAACGACAGGCCTCCGCAGCCCGAGAAAAGGTCGATGAACGTCGGTTTTTGTGGCTTCTCTTTAACGACTCTACTGGATACCATAATCTGTGAACACTATGATCATGGCACAACGCCTGTGAATGGAAACTATAACGTTGATTATAAAGGCTTTGCGAACTGGCCCCGTTCTAAAAGGGCTGTTGAAATGGCAGCGAACGAACGCGCAATTCTCAGCACTATAATCTGGGCGTCATCCCTTTACCTACAGAGTGAGGCCCTGATCTGTGCTCCCGCCTTTGAAATGCTCTTGTTGCCCGAGTGACGGAGAATGGGCGTGGCCCGCGTACTCAAGCGCGATATCTCTAGGGATCGGATTCGTATGGCGATCATAAAACCGACCTTCCGGGTCGACGTGAAGCCATCCAGCCGTCTGGCTGTTTTGATAACTCTGAATATCCCCGGTCTCGCGTTTCCATTCGTAGCCGCTGGCTTCGTTCGGAAACGCGGCCAGAATGGGCGCATAGTGACGTAAATCGATCTCGGCTCGGCCATCGACCACGTCAATCTTGGCGTTTTGACGTTCTTGCTGAAACTGCCCGCGCTGATCCTCTTGTGTGTGCTCTTTTGTGTTCGTCATCGTTTGCTCCTTCGTTTTCGTTTGCTGAGTTTGAGTTTTGCCGTGAGGCTTCGAAATCTCAACGGCGGAAGCTTTGCTGATGTCCGTGTTCAGCCGCTCGGCCAGAGTCGTTGCATCATTGGTATAGATACGAGCGTCTGAAGTGGCGCGGGATACTGAGACATAAGCAAAGCGAGTGTTGATGAGTTCGGGATGCGCTGTGGTGTCCATATTGATGAGGACTCGATCCGTAGTGAGGCCTTGGGAGCTGTGTGACGTGACTGCGTATCCGTGGTCGAAGTGCCTCATTTGGGAAGTGTCGAACGTCACGCTCCGATCCTTTTCGCCGTCCATCCGAACGGTCATGCTTGTCCCGTCAATGCGTTCGATTGTTCCCAAGTCCCGGTTCTTCACGTCCATCTCGGGTTTGCTAACCGTGAACTGTAAGCGTTCTCCTTCTGCGAACTCCCGACTGATCTCCCGGTAGGCGGCGATGCCGTGGAGTCGCTCGGGGTTATAGGCGACTTGCTGACCATCCTGGCGTTCGACGGTGAGGCGGTTCTCCTTGGGGTCAGTGGATACGACGGTCGCGTAACTGCCACGTTCGAGTCCAAGTTCTTTACTACCTCGGGTGTAGAACAGAACATCATCCGGTTGGTATAGCGCCGCCCAATTTCGATCCGCGCTTGTCAGTTCCGACCTTTGGGTCAGAACGGTCATCTGGTGATTCTCCGTTGGTAAAACTCCGGTGCGTTGCAATTCGACTCGGACGGCATCATTGATATCCCGGCGGCTCGGGTTATCGGGCGATACGATAAGCGTGCCCTCGGGTCTCTCAACGTATTCCTTCGCGATGGCCTCAATGCGCTGTTGGCGGTCTGGGATCTCGTTGACGCGCCCCTGCTCCTTGAGGAGTTGAATTCCGGCGTTCGTCTCATTGCGTGAAAGGTGCTCGACAGCGCGCAGAAGTTCCGGGTCTTTCTGGCGAACGATCTGGTCAAGCTGGGACGTACGCATCCCGGCGTCCTGCATCTGCTCGAAGGGCTTTCCAGCATCCACGCCTTGGTGTTGTCGGGTGTCACCAATGAGCAGCACGCGATCCTGCGGGCCGATCTTTTCAAGGAATGCTTGCATCTGGCGGGTGCTCGCGAGACTGGATTCATCAAGCATGTAAAAATGTCGAGCGTTCGGGTCACCTGCACTACGTTCTGCGCCGCCGCGAGCAAGAAACCCTTGCAAGGTGTCGGCGGGGATACCGGCATCGCGGAGTTGTCCAGCGGCGCGGCTTGTAGGAGCAAATCCTTCAACGGCGTAGCCGTTTTGCTCCGCTCCCTCACGGATACTTGATAGAGCTGATGTCTTCCCTGAGCCGGCCAAACCTTGCAAGCCATGTATACGGTCTTGTGAGGTCAGTATTTCTTCGATGGCTTTGCGCTGGGCCGGGTTAAGCAGTTGGCGTTCGCGGGCATGAGATGCGGCGTCTTCCATACGCATGATCGGTTCGCTCTTAAGCTGGCCCTGCTGCATGTGCTTGATCGTTGCAAGCTCTTCAGCGATAGCTTCTCTGGTTGTGAATTGCCGCCCTGTCTCATGCTTTTGTCCGGGCACGGACTGGAACTCACCAGACGTTACTCGCTCCTCGAACCGCTCGCGCACCTGCCCGTATGTGAGTTCGCCCATGCCGCGCCGTAGTGCGTCGCGCATAAGATCGCGCTCGTCTGTGACGGCCTCCCGCTCGAAGTTGCGGCTCTTGGAAAACGTGACGGCTTCCTGTACGCGCTCCGGTGCGGAAGTGAAGGTCTTTTGCTCGATACCGTTCGCCCGGCTTCTGGCATCTCGAACGACCTGATCCGCTTGATTGCCAAACTCCGCCGCGACCTGTCGGTGCGCCGCCAGAACCTCGGCAGGAGCATGAATTTCTTTCTTGTCGCGGGTGGAATGAGCGGCTATTTGCGCGGCCTCTGGCCCCGCAAAGCCACTTTTTTCGAGGTACTCGCGAATCTGTTGGCTCCGTGGACTGGAGGCGTCAAGGTATTCCGGCGTGTACCCTTTGATCTCCGGTGCTCCGCTTCGCCCCGGCGTGATTTCATAGCCCAACCGAGACAGCCGATACATCAACTCCGATTGGTAGACCGCCGTCGCAAACTGCTGACTGTCAAAGTAGCTCTGAGGCTGAATAGCGCGAGCGGAACCGTCCGCCCGTTCGGTCATGTTGAAGATGACTGCGTGGGTGTGAAGCTGCGGAGCGGCATACCCGTCTACCGGACGGGCTGTGTCATGCTCGAACTTTGCGGCGATGAACTTGCCTGTTGTTTCGGCGGCGCGATTCCCGCCGATTCTTGCTTGGGTATACCGCTCCAATTCCCCGAGTGCTGTAGTGACGGCCTCACGATGGGCAAACCGGACACGGTCGTCTCCTCCAACAAGGGCGGTCAGCGAAACAGATTTCGGTGCGGAGAAAGTGGCGTCCCAACCCGCCCGATGCTCGACGGGCTTTACGGTGACGCCTTCCGCCGTCGTGTACTCTTGGCCGTTGCGATGCCGGATCAGCTGTTCGCCGGTGAGAGGATTTTGTCCTTCGCTGAGACGAGCGAAATGCTGGGCGTCTATACCCCCCGCAAGCCCGTACTGCTCTGCCATCCTGCCTTGCCACTCTCCTAGTATGGAGTCGCCTTGCTTCCAATAGTTCTGCTCCCCAGACGTGAATTCCTTGGCGTGATAAGTCTGCGCCTGTCCAGAGCTGAGCGGTTTGGAGATAGTAAGCATGAGCGGTCTCAGACGCGCATCGGTTCAACCGCTGCGATTGGCACATCTTCCTCTTCGTGGTCGTCATTGGGGCTGTCTGGATCGAGTTGGCTTGCCTCGATCTGCTCCTCGGTTGGCTGCTCGGACTCGTCGACCTGTGATTCCTCTGGCTCTTCGGTGGTCTGAGAAGATATAGGCGAGTCGGCTTCAAGGTCGATGCTCGGAGCGACCGGGGCAGGAGCTTTTGGAACAAGAGTCTTCGGGTCGAATGGCAGTTCGTCATCTTCCATCTTGCGGGGGACGAATCCCGGCGTGGTTTGAGCAACATCCATGTACTCGAAGTGGAAGCGGGCGACATTGTTGCCTAACTTCAGGAACGCATGGCGATTTTCCAGACCGGAGATTTCAGAGTCCATGACCAAAGGCTCGACCTGGCGATCTATGGTGAAGTTCTTGCCTGAACGAGAGCCATCGAAATGCGTCTCCTTCATCCGTTCGATCTCAATTTTGCCGATGGCGTTCGATACCCAGTCGGCTGCTTTTGGCTCTGTTGTTTTCAGAAATATCTTGGTCGCGGGCTGCGAGAGCATAACCTCGGCCAAGTGTCCGTAGATGACTTCCAACTGCGCTTTCCCCTGGAATCCGAGCACAAGCGGGTTCTTGGATTTCCGGTTCTCCGTGATCGCGGTGTGGAGTTGCGGCAGCCGCTGCAGGCTGGCGAGTTCGTCAAGAACAAACCACACCGGAGTCTGGTTTTCCTGCGGCGCGGTAAGCAGGCGCATAACGAGCAAGTCTATCCAGAGACTATGCAGCGGTCTCAAAGCCTCGCGCTCGGTGGCGCTGGATGTGATGAAGATCCAGCCCTTCCGCTCTATTGCCCACTCCGTTGCGCTCCATGTCCTGTTCTTCGCCTGTTCCTTGGTGGGAAGCATCCGAAGGCTGTCTGCGACTAGACCCAACGAAGCCAAAACGCCATTCCGCTGCTGCTGCGCTCCCTTCGCAATCATCGCCTCCATTTCAGTCCCTCGTACTCGCTTATCTATCTCGGGAGGGTTCGAAAGCCACTCCACAAGTTGCTGCGGATTTGGGCCATAGGTGAGCAGGTGAGCGAATATCTTCTGTGGCGTTTCCGTGAAAAACTCGCCCTTCTTGTCGCTGGTCGGCTGGTACAGAGACGCGGCAATAGCCTTCGCCTCCGCCTTCCTGCGTAACTCCTCGGACGGGCCCCAATAGGGGCAACGCTCGTCCAGTGGATTGAGGACGAGGTCGCCCCGCCTCTCGTCATAGAACCGCTGAATGAACTCACACGCTGGGTCGTAGACGATGGCCGAATGGCCCCGGCTTTGTATCTGCCGGAGGATCTGCATGATGAGTGTCGTTTTGCCCGCTCCGGTATCTCCCATGAGTTCGATATGCTGCGCCTCCGCCTGCAAAGGAATACGCATCATCTCCTTCGCTTCGGTCGTGGCGAAGCCGACTCCATCGCCAGCGACGGTCTTGTTGAACTCCTTGGGAGTGAGGAGAACCGGGCCTTTGAGACGCCGACCATACTTCAATTCCTTGCGGCGGCGAATGTCCTTACGGATCGAGAAAGGCAGTTGGACGAGCAAAGAAACCAGTCCGAAGATTAGCGGCCACTCATAAATGTCCCTGAGCTGATCCCCGGCGTAAACCGCGTTCCGCAGATAGGCATGCAAGCGGCCGTCGATGTACTTTTGTTCCGTCCCTTGATAGAGCACGTCAAGCCCTCGACGCTGCGCATCGCTGGAGAGTGCGAGTGGGATTTGCTTTCCCTGCGAGGCCAACGTCGTCCCCGCCTGCACGTCTGACTCCGATGCGATTTCCGCGCCGGTGCTGACGCCTGCGGCATAGAGGAGTTGGTACGGGTGCGTCTTGTTGAACGCCCCTCCGACGGCACTCCGTACATAAATCGGCGTGTAGAACTGCTGCAGCGGCGTTTGGCCGTAGGTGAACCGGAGGTACAGAAATAGCCCGGTGAACACGAATGCTAGGAAGATCGCTCCATAGGAGTAGATCGGGCTGTGCGGCGGGAAGATGATGGTTTCTTTGCGGCCCCATTGTGTCGTCGGCATCATGCACGCTCCAGGTCTTGCATCTCATCGGTTGCAACTTCGCGCTTCCGCTTCTTCACCTCAGCAAGCATGTTGTCGAAGGCTTCAGGGGTCAGCTTTTGACCTGTCGCGAGTGGGCGGAAGAGATTGGTCAGCATCAATCGAATACCCACGATCTCGGTGAGTTCCGTGCTGGCTTCTACCGAACCTGCGTCCCGCGCAAGCTCATCGAGAATGAGTTTGCGGATGAGTTCTCCACGCTGCAGGCCGCGTGACCGCGCCAGTCGCTCTACGTCCTCAACCTCGCGCGGGTTCAATTTGGTCGTGACGCCCAACAGACGAAAGCTGGCTCGCTTCTCTGCGTCGGTCGTGATTTGCATGTCGTTTGTGAGCTTCATACTCGGCTCCTGAAAGCGGTGTCCTTAGGTGTCCTTGAGTATCCTCAAGGACACCTGACACTCGTAAGTCTATGCATTTGCAACTTGTGTCTGAGGCGGTTCCAAGTGTCCCTGACACGACCCTCGGAGGGGTGGAGTGTCACAATTCTTCCGGTGCGAAGCACCGTGCCAGCATCGGAACGAATTTATGCGCGAGCTGCAACACTGCTGGCACCCTCACTCTTCGGCGTTGGCATGGCTGCTACCGGCTTCTTTGCACCGTCGGATGGTTTCACCGGCTGCACGGCTTTCCGGATACGCAAAGTCGCGGTCACCTTGTTCGCCTCCGCAGTCTTCTGGAAATCGCGAAATCCCGGGTCTTTGCCGAAAACGTATTGCAGTGCCTTCTCTACAACATCGTCCGCGGTCGCCTGGATGTAAGCGGCATATTGATCGACCTGTGTTGCTGTCGATTCGGATAGCCGAATGGAAGCGCTGATCTGTTTGGTTTGGGTAACTTCAAGCAATGGCATTGTGGGCATCCTTTCGAGATGATTCAGGGGTAAGGTTGTGAGCCGATTCCTGCGAGCAATCGGCCCGATAGAGTGGAGTGGTTTCAAAGCGTTGAAGCCGACGATCGTAGGCCTCAATCTCAAGAACTTCGCTTATGCGACGGCGCCCCGGTTGGCGTTCTACATGGACAACGAGATTGACGGCCTCGGCAATCTCCGCTTCAACGTCAGCGATGGTGGCTTGCGCATGGCTTCGCATAACCAAGTTGGCGAATCTACGGAGTGCCTTCTCGGCGGAGTTTGCATGAATAGTCGCGAGCGATCCGCCATGCCCTGTGTTCAAGGAATCCAGCAGCGTACGCGCCTCGATTCCGCGAACTTCTCCCAGGATGATGCGGTCCGGTCTCCACCGGAGAGCTGACTTCAAGAGGTCATCAAACGTGACGGCCGATTTGAAGGTATCGGTCTGGCATTCGACCGCCAGTACGTTCGGCTTCTGGATACGAAGCTCAGACGTATCCTCGATCACGACCACACGCTCATGCTCGGGGATGGCGTTTGCAAGAATGTTGAGCAGTGTCGTCTTCCCGGTTCCGGTTCCACCGCTGATGAGTAGCGTCTTTCCGCTGCGAATCTGTTCCGCTAACAGATCGGCGAGCGAGCGCGTTAGCGCCCCGCGAGCAATCAGGTCTTCAGCCGTGAACTTCCGGCTGGTGAACTTGCGTATTGTCACGGCGGGCGAAGGCCGCACTACTGGAGGAATGACAGCCGCCAAGCGGCTTCCATCGGGAAGCTGCGCGTGGAGGACCGGGTTATCTTCGTCCAAGCGCTTGCCGAGCTTGTTGGCTACTACTTCGAGGCCAGTACGAAGTTTGCCGGCATCGAAGGAAATGCTCTCCTCCCGCCGCACAATCCCGTCGCGCTCGTACCACCATGAGGCATCGGGATTGCCCATGATCTCGCTGATACTGTCATCCAACAGCAGCGGCTCGATGGGGCGAAGGAACGGCAGGATTAGCTCGAAGCTCATAGGTGGGTCTCCAGTGATGGAAGCCCAGCATTGCCGGGCTTCCGTGGGTGAAATGGGATGGCCTAAGCAGCCACGTCCTCTACAGGGCTGTCGTCGTGATCTTCCGCTTCCACGGCTGCCTTCTCAGCGCGGTCGAGCTTCAGGATCGAATCGACCTTGATCTCCCAGATGCTGCGCTGCTTGCTGTCCGTCTTCTTGCTGTCGTACTCCCGGCTGCGAAGCTCACCCTCAACCTGGAGATGTGCGCCCTTCTTGAGTGTCTTGGCGAAGTCAGAGAGCTTGCCGAAAACCACGCAACGGTGCCACTCGGTTTGCGAGACGTACTTGCCGTCTTTCTTGTAGGAGGACTTGGTTGCCAGCGAGAGAATTGTGAAGCTGCGGTTGTTGTTGGCGCGAACTTCTGCGTCACTGCCGAGGAAGCCGATGAGGTTTACTTTGTTCTGGTACATGATGGTGTCTCCGTTTGGTTGAATTTCCCGATCTTGCTCGGGTCACTAAATAGCGAAGAGGGCACGGCTCCCAAGTGCCGAAGCTCTGCATTTACGGAGGGTCCCGAAGGGAAACCGTAACCCGTAGGGCGGCGTAGCCGAAGCAGAAGAGCGAGCTGCCGCAGGGCGCCGGATAGGCCCCGAAGCAGTGACCGTGCAAAAGGCGGGATACCGGACGGCTGACACATACGGGACCAAAGTTCTCGTCTGCGTCTTTGCTGCGGAAGTTCATCGCCATCACCGCTCGAAAGGAACTGGCACGAGGCCCCGCGAGAAGGCATGAATCGCAAGCTATGGCCCGGGTTTGAGAGGTCTCGTACGCCTGCCCCAACCTAAGTAGCGACAGGTGGGGTAAAGCAGCCGGATTGGCAGCATGTCTGGACATCTCTAAACCTCTGGGAAAGTCGATTCTGTCTAGCTGAATGCCTGGTCGGCACGAAAGCGAACGATGGTCAGTCCGAGGGGGTCAACGGCAAGCTCATCGTTCTTCACACTTTCGCGGAAGACATAGGTAACGCTGGCTGTCCATCGCTCCCGTTTTAGCTCGGTATGATCTGCCGGATTCGTGTACACACGCTCGAACTCGATCCGAGCCGAATAAGGCGATTGCCGGAGATCGTCAAGAACGACGTTCTTAACCTCTACGTCGATGTACGGAAGGGTCGCATCTTTGACGTAGGTTTGGATGATGTTGTCTTTGCGCTCTTGCTCAATCACGGCCCGTTGAACGTCGCTGTTGAGGAAGTACAGAGCGTTCGTCTGATCGCGCTCGATGGTGAAGCGATTGCGGGAGAAGTAGAGCTCGGCCCAGCGGGTCAAGTAATACTTGTTCTCGGCTTCCTGAGGCCTGTACTGGAAGTTCCGGTAGTCGATCGCTTCTGCGTGTCCTACGTCGTTGATTCGGACGATTAGCGGGTGGATGGACGCAAGCGCTTTCTGGCTCTTGAAGACGAGCGCGGCGAGCGCGAGACAAATGACAACAAGAGCGATGATCGTGACCTTCAGGTAGGTATTCATCACCATCGGATCGCCATACTGTTCCAGATAGCGTTCCGCGGCTCTTGTGATCTCGGGGGTGGCTTTTACCGTTGCTGTAGTCATTGGAAGCTCCTTAGCCCATCAGTGCGCCAGTTGCGGCGGTTGTAGCGAGACTGGAAACGATACCTGTGCCGGCGTCGTGGCCTCCGACATGGCCCGAGAAGATGGTCGCGGTCATCGCCGGAATCTTGAGAAGGATGAAGCCATTCACGATCACCAAGAGGATAAGCACGGGCAGCTTCTCGACCATGGTTGCGGGATCTGTGAATCCGCTCATCATCGCGTAGTAGTGAGCTAAGAGCTGAGAAAGAACGCTCAGAGTCGCGGCGGCGACGACTTTGTAGAAAGAGAACGCAAGGAACGCTCTAAGCCAGCCCCAAAAGAGAAATTCGAGCTTCTCGAATACAAGGAACGGAATGAAGATCGGCCCTAATAGCCCCACGATGGCGCTAGCCACTGCACCGTAGGCGATGATGACGGAGATGAGAGCCGAAAGCCCGGCTAGAAGAACCTGGATCAACGCTAGGATGATCGCGTTATAGGGGTTCATGACGGTAGACATCATCCCCGGCCCTTGGCTCGTTTCGGCCTGCTGCAGAGTGCTGAGAATGCTGTTTGCACTGTCCGTCCCGATCAGGTCAACTAGCTGCTGCGCGCCGCCGTTGATGAACCCCTTTAGCGAGTACCCAATACCGGGGATAGAGGAGTCATAAAACTTGACCATGACGTAGGCGAAGGTGATGAGCATGAAGAAGTTTAGGAACTTCGCCATGCTGAACCCTGGGCCGCCCTGAGCGGAGGCTAAAGCCTCTTGAACGCCAAACCAAACGAGCATAACCGTTGCCAAGGCAATGCAGATATGGACACCCATCGCGTCAATGGAAGGGGCCATTGTGGACGTGAGCGAATTGCATGCTTGCGTGATCCAAAGAAAGATATCCATATCCGCCTCGCTGTTCGGTTGGTTAGTAGCGCATTGCCGCCGCTGCTCCGCTGTAGGACGGGGCCGTTGTCATATAGCCCGTCTGGAAGTGATTAGCTTGCTGGAAGGTGGCTTTTAGTTGGTCCTGTTGCTGCTTCTGAGCTACGATTTGCTGCAGCGCATAAGCCTGGCTGATCTGATTCGCTTCCTGTTGCGCCATGAGTTGCAGAATCAGTGCCTGATTGATTCGCTGAAGCGTTGCGAGTTCAGTGTGCTGCGCTGGGTCTGTTGACTGCGTGGCGGACTGCAAAGCATTGATGTCCGTCTGTCTTTGCTGAGCGTTCGCGCGAATCACTCCCAGCGTTTGCATGTTGCTGGCGGTGACAGCGTCATTGAGGTCGGCGGTAGCGCCCTGCGCCGCGATCTGTTGCTGGGACGATAGGCTCACATTCCCATATCCATTCAACTGCGTCGTGCGTGGAATGGAAGCCTGTTGATAGGCATATAGGGTGCCGACGCCGTTGTTCGTAGAGTTCACCCATTGCTGGGAGTTTCCATAGGTATTCGCCGCTTGGTTGATCGCCATCCAATACGACGAAAAGGACATGAAGGGGCGATAGAGGCTGTCGGGAGACATCGCCATCTGATGGGCCAAGTTGTACGTCGAAATGGCGTTGTCTGCCAGTTTGACGGAGTTGGTGAAGATGTTCTGGCCTTGCTCGATCTGTTGCAGAGCGTGGGCAGACTGCGTTGGATCGAAAACCACTCCCGAACCGAACTGCGCTCGGGCAATGGTCGAACCTGAAATCGCGAGCAAGAGGGTGATTTTAAGACAAAACTGCTTCATGTTTGCGTCTCCTTCGTAGATCGCATGGACGGTTTAGGTTGTGGTTGATAGCTACTGAGAAGCGGCTTGAAGCTGCTGCTGGAGAGCACCAGCTTTTTTCGCCTCCTGGTCGCACTTCTGCTGCTGCAAAGCTTCTTGTTGCGGGGTCGGTGCCTTCGCAGTCTTCCCGCTAAGAGCGGTGCTTGCTCCGCTCGTCATTGGCGATACGCAATCGTCGACATATTGCTTGTGCGCCTGTTGGTACTGCTGCTGCAAAGCAGCCACGTCCACTTGCTTACCGTGGCAACCGGCTAGGGCAATGCACGACGCGAGAACAACTGTTGAAAGGAATGGCTTCATGACTCCTCCTAGAACGATTGAGGTATTGCGTGGTTTTCGTATGCGGGCAGGAGCATATCCTGCGTGACGTAGACCTTCACCCGATGGCCTTCGCGGATCGTAATGGTCGGAGGTATCTGCATGAAGCGGTCCAAGACGGACGTTGCTGACTGTGCGACGGATGCCGACGCACCATTAGTGAACACCTCCGGGCCAGAGGCGGTCAAAGCACCACCACCCTGGGTAATCTCGGCGGCACCTGCGATTACTCCTAAGGCGATGGAAGCTCCGAAGATTTGCAAATAGTGGTTGTTCACCTTGTCCTTAAGTCCTTCCTCACCAATCTGATCCAAGCCGTGAAACTGGTCTAAATCCACGCTGTACCCATCCGGCATAATCATCCGGTGAAAGACGACGGCCATACGTCGCTGCTGGCCGAAGCCGCTGCCACCAATCTTCTTCGCCTCTCCCAGCACGATCGTTCCGTCAGGAATGAGAACGTGCTGGTGGTCATGTGAGTAAAGCGGATTGGAGACAAGCACCTTGACGGGGCCAACCGCGTCGCCGTCGAGGCGGTTCATGAGAACGGTGTCTACGGTCGTACCCTCATAAATGACGTAGGGCTGACCGGAGGCGGCGTCGATATTCACTTCCGGGGCGCGTTTGGGAGCGGCTGCTGACTCTCCCTGCGATTTCGCACCCGCCTCGCGAGGTGCCATCAGATTGCTTTGCTGAGGGGCGGCAATACCGCTAGACGAATTAGGCTGTTCTCCCCCTTGGCCCCGAGCAGGTGACGCGGTCTGGGCAAATACTAGATTGGACGAGAATCGGGAGTCATACGCCAACTCACGCTCTTTAGCCTGAAGCTGTTGCGAAGCTTGTTGGACTGCCGATAACTGTCCGCCGCCGTTGCCCTGAGCGTATCCATAGGCTGGCGGCTGCTGGCAAGGTTGCCCTGGCACACACGGGACGGGTTGGCCCGTGGTGCCGTATCCCGCAACGGCTGCTCTCTGGGCGGGCGTAGCCATTTGCATTGAGGGATCTGTTGCCGCCGCAAGCTGCGCGTTATTCTGCTCGGCTTCTTTCTGTCGTTCGGCGGCAAGCTGGGTCTTCAGGTCTTGAATGTTGTTTTCGCTGTTGTCCTGCACGACGGGCTGCGGGGGTTCATGCCGAGCCGCCGCTTCCTGTGCCGGCGTCTTCTTCCCGCGTGAGCTGAAGACGGCGGCGAGAATGACCAGCAAGGCCACGCCCAGATAGAGGAGCGGCTTCATGTTCTTCTGCAGAACACCGCGCGGGTCAGTGGCCCATTTCCGAAGTACCGGCTCAGATTGCTGTGATGTGCTGACTGTCTCTGTCATGATGCTCTCTCCCTCTCCTGGGTGTCGGTACTAGCCTTTGCGGGAAAACTCCATCTTCTGCTTGCCAAGTTCTACATAGCCGGAGTCCATCACCTTCGGGATGATGTAAGTTCCTTCTCGCATGTCGTAGGAGATCAGGTTCGGCTTTCCGTCCTTCATCTCGTACACGCTGAACTTCTCGGGAGCATTGGTCTTGATGTAGGTGAACTTGTCGTCGTGATATATCGACTGGATATCGAAGGGCTTCTCGTTCGCTTTGAAGTGGTAATCGAACGTGAGTTTGCTTTGGTAAGCGCTCTTGTATTCGTCAACCGCCTGCCCAACGTGCGTTTGCAATGCGGCGAGCTGTTGCTTCGACTGATCGAGCTGGGCGGCGGGAACGTATTGTGCCGGGCCGGATGACGCAACGATCGAAGACTGGTCAGCAGGTTGAACGAGCACCTTGAGGTCTGGCGGAACAGAACTGTTGGAAACATCCTGGAGAGTGAAGGAGTAGATATTTCCTTTGTCGGTGATGAGATTCAGATTGGAGCTGATACCGGCCTTGGCAGGATGCACGAAGCAGAAGTTGCCGACAACATCCACAACCCAGAAGTCCTTGTCGCCCGTGGCCGCTTCCATGATCTTCTCGGTGGCGGGAACCTGGATCAAAGTCGTGTACTTTAGCTTGGCGCGGATAGGCACGATGTCCTGCGAGTGATACTGCACGGTGCGAGCCGTTGCCTCCTGGGCGGAGAGCATGAGGTTGGGAGAGAGAGCCAGAGCGATCCCGGCAAGTGCGATCAGTTTGCTGTTCATGGTGATTCTCCTTAGCGGTTGGTGGTGGAGGAAACGGCCATTGTGCGTGGTCGAAATGGGTGATCTTCTGCAAGCCTTCGTAAACCGTCGGCGATTCCGTATCGCTCGAAGTATTCGCGTTTTCTGAGGTTGTCGCGGGCGTTGTTGGTCGCGGTCCAATGGGAGACGGAATCCACGTTCAACTGCACCTTCTTACTCGACTGCGCCTTGCGGATGAGCATCTGTCCGGGAGGCACGAGACCAGCAATCAGTTCCAGCTCGGTATCGTTCAGGTGGAACGCTTCGCGGTACAAATCGCGATCCATCTCGGGGTTTGCCAAGAAAATCTTCGTTGGGCAGCTTTCGGAGACAATTTGCAACATGCCCGACTCTTCGAGTTCCTTGATGGACTGAGTTGCCAGAATCATCGCCGCATTATGTTTGCGCCAGGTCTTCTGTGCTTGAACAATGTAGGTGCGTACTGTCTCGTTCTTGATGAAGAGCCATGCCTCGTCCAGCAGAAACATTTTGAAGGTGGCGAGCTTCTGAGGGCTGGCGATCTCATTCGACGCCCGGTGAAGGACATAGAACAAAAGCGGTTCCAATACTTCGGGAGCATCGCCCCAGCCGGCGAAGTTGAATGTTTGAAAACAGCTGAACGATAGGGTGTCTTCGGGATTGTCGAAGACGAACCCATACTGTCCTCCTGCCGTCCACCGATGCAGGCGTTCCTTCAACTCCCCGATGATGTTCACGAAGCTGGAAATGGTGCGCTGTCCCGGCTCCAGAACATAAACGCGCTCGATGGCGTCCCAGAGCTTGCGCTCCTCTTTGAAGTCGAGGCGATAACGCTGCTCCGTCCCTTCGATCAACACCCGAAAGAAGCTAAAGAGGAACTGCAGATTCTCCTTGGTAGGAGCGAGCGAAAACGGGTTGATGGTGAAGTCTCGCGTGTCCTGTCCGACGTTTAGGTAGGAACCGCCGAAGATTGTTGTGAGGGACTGGAAGCTGCCGCCGATATCGAAGATGAAAGTGAGGGGCGCGTACTTCTGAGCGTTCTGCAACAAGAAATTGCAGAAATAACTTTTGCCGCTGCCTGTCATCCCGAGAATCAGAGTGTGCGCCACTTCGCCGTTATGGAGATTGAGGAAGTAGGGTGTGCTGTTCTCGGTTTCGAGGACGGCAAGGTACTCCGTGCCGAGGTGAGCGTTACGCTTTTCGCCCGGTAGGATCGTGAAGAGGAAGCTGAGGTCTGCATAGTTGCTGTTGAGCAGGTAGAGCTTTCGAAGATTCAGCGCGTGATTACCTGGGACCGTGGCGAAGTAGGCGTTGAGTTGGTTGTAGGTCTCAGTGAAGAGATTGCCGTCCGCTTTGGTGAAGACGCTCGTGAACTCCCCGGCAAGCTGATCCAAGTCGCGCTTCGACTCGCCGTGCAGGACGATTGAGAGAGAGAAGTCGCCGAGCGACTGTCCATCTCCAAGCACCCGAAGGCAGTCTCCGAGATTTTCGATATCTGCCTGCTTGGACTCATCAACCAGAACATCGCGGGGATTGGTCTTGCTGGCGTCGTTGCCCATCTGCGAAACGAAACCTGTCTTCGACATATTGAAGTGACGGCGACGTTTGTTCACTTCTTTGCGGGCCTTGTCTGTTGGCAGGGGTGTCCATTCGGTACAAACCATGAAGCTAGCCGGGATCTTCAGTAGAGAATCCAGCACCAAGGGCCCCGTCTCGGTGATCGCTTCCTTCATCGTGAGCACACGGACAAAGTGCTCTCCAACTCGCAAGTGATCTCGTTCGGCCTCTATGTTTGAGTTGACGACCTGATAGTCCAAGAACTGCGTGCTTTGGGGCTTGCCCGCAATCCGCCAATCGTCATAGTTGAGTAGGCGACGCAAGAAGGTGAACTGTGATGCTTTATCCAAGACTGAAATCGAAACGAAGTCAGCAAGCTGCCGATTGAACGCCTGCACTCTCTGGTCAAGTCGTGCAAGGTCGGCTTCGATCTGAGACTTCAGCAAACTTTTCATGCTGTTGTTCGTGAACTGAGCGCGTAGTTCCTCGATTGCACCTGCTGGATCGCGGAAGAAGCGTCCGATAGCCGTGCCAACGCCGCGTTTGGACCGTGTCCCTTCGAGCATCACTACATAGAAGATTTCAATCTCGTAAAGGTCATCGCGCTTGGACTCAAAGAACCGACGGCGCTGGTCGATAGCGGCTTCAACAACGGAGTCCCCGTAGCTAGCGAAAGGAATGTCGGGTCGGTTCGATTTGAAGAGGTATTGATAGACGTGGAAACCTGCCCCGAAGGCTTTGAGCGCTGCCTCAAGACGCTTGACAGCATATTCCTGCTCGACGCTATCGAGGCTTTCATAATCGACCCCTTGAATCTGCAGGACAATTCCCAGGTCTCCCGATTTGGTCAAAAACGTAGTGTCGTTCCAGAACCCGTAAAGGTTGATGTGGTCGTTGAGAGCGGCGCTCTCTTTCCATGGCTTGATGACTCGGTCCAATCGCAGCATTAGCGGACCTCCACACGCGGGACGAGCTGCTTCGCAGCGTCGTACCGGAGCTTGTAGCGCTCAGACTTGGCAAGAATGCGAAGGAAGGCCGGGTCGCTGCTCGTGACCCAATGGCCGAAGATGAAACCGGCGATGAAGACCCCGAGGCCGGCGAGGATGCTGTTGAAGAGATTGAATGCTCCAACTGCTCCGACACAGACGAAGTAAAAGAGTGTGCGCTCCACTCCAAGGTATGTAAGGGGCTTATGCAAGCTTTTGAATACGCGATTTGTGCGCCGCTTCCGGTTCGGTTGTTCCGACATAAGCCCCTCGCAAGGTGGAATGGATTGGTGGATTGTGGTTAGGGATGACGCAGTGGGTTACGCGCCCCAAAGCCAACTCAGGACGTTCGCCGCCATGACGGCAATGCCCGTACCGGCTGCGACACCCGCAAGTGCCTTCTTGGCTCCGGGCTCGCCATGAGCGAAGCCGTAGCCTCCGATCACGATTGCGATGAGGCTTGCCGCCTTTGCAATCGTTCCGGTGAAGAGGGTCTGCAGGTTGGTGAAGCCGCTATCAAATGGGGACGATTGAGCGTGTGCTGCCACAGGCAGTAGCAGCAACACGCCGATGAAGAGGAGACGAGACCGAACCCAACTGCGGACGGCCTGTACTGTTTGGCTTGGAATGATGACACGAATACTGCGGAACATCGGCACCTCCTGCGACTGTGAAGCAGTCGTGGTATGCCGAGACATTAGGACGCAAGTTGCCCGCTCGTCTAATACTTCTTAGGCATCAGGTGATGCCTCCCGGATATCGCATTCGCATCGGTCCAATATCAGCGCGGCTATCCAAGCAATTTCATCTGCCCATTTTGCTCGTCTGGACGGACGCTTTGTGGCTCTTTCTTTCTGCCCAACATCCTAGCCATTCTCGAAAACTGCTTTCGCAGGTTCTTACCAATGATCGGGATGATTCTAGCCTTCGGACTAGCGCGGTATACGAAGGCTGTATCGACCGTCCAGTCCACCCCAATGATGGGTCGAGTCGTCAATCCTTCCAGCATCACTGTTCCTTCTCGGATCAGTGCAAAGCCTGAGCCGCTTTTCACCACCTCTTGCATCTCGTGCGGATGAGACGTGTGCGAATGCTCTTCGAACTGCACTCCAAGTTCTGAGAGCAATTCGACTAACCTGGCGTGGGCCTCTGGATGCTGAATTGGATGACGAAAAACCGTGAGGTTGGAGGTCAAGTCTTCAGCTGATAGCGCGGGCTTTCTACTGAGCGGGTGATCGACAGGGAGACACACAACAAGCCGTTCTTGCTTGATGATCTCCACTCTCAAGTCCTCATCCTCGACGGGGAGACTCACAACGACAGCGTCCAGAACATCGTTCTTTAGGTCGGACAGCAGCGTACTGGTATCACCCGTCGAAACATGAATAGAGGCCGCCGGAATCAGCGCCTTTTGAAGGTCGGTAGCCTTCTTGCAAACTTCTTTGTCGACAAAGGGAGCGCAGCCTATCCTCAAGACCTGGGCTTCACCGCTTTGAATCGCTTCCAGCGCCGCCAGAGCCTGGTCGCGAACTTCAAGGACATCTTTCGCAATCACCAAGAGAGCCTCGCCGGCTGGCGTCAACTCTACATTCCGGCCCTTCGTGGGTCGAAACAGTCGGAGGTTGTAGTGCTCTTGGAATTCCTTGATCTGGCGACTGAGAGAGGGCTGAGTGGTATTTAGAGCTTCTGCGGCAGCGCGAAAGCCCTTATGCTCAGCGACCGCGAGGAGATACTTGAAATGCCGGAATTCTGCGAAGTCGTCCATGCCCTGAATCTCCACTGGCGAAGATGGCCCAACCAAGTACAGAAATGGTTGGATGTTCGACTGGCATTTTGATGTTGCCTATCTTGATTCTCCGCAAACGGCGGGGGTGGGAAGGCAAGTGATAGTTGGGAGGCATCACCTGATGCCTAAGAAGTATTGGACGCGACATGCGCTTCGATTCAATCTGGTGCAACCCAGTCGCTACGCGCCTGCGGTCATCCGCCAAAGGAGAATGCCCGTGAGTTTCGAATCCTTGCCCCCCAAAAAGAAACCGCAACGCGCACACGTCAACACTGACGAGAAACTGCTCGTCGGAAGAGGTGAAGCAGCGCAGATGTTGTCCATTAGCGAGCGTGCGCTTGATTACCTCGTCGCTCACAAGCAACTGACTACGCGGCGAATAGGCAGCCGCGTCTTGATCCCTACAGCAGATTTGCGTCGTTTTACGAGATCGGATCATCCTGAGCGACTCGCGAGCTAGTCATTCTTGTTTGCTTGGTGGGTTCTTTGTGCCGTGAGGCGAAGGGACCTCCAACAAACACGCGCATTGGGCCGCATGCATCCGGTTCCGCAATACTGACGAAAAGAGCGTTTATCGGTACCTATCTTGGCCGATCTACCAAGATAATTGGTGTTCATCCTCAAAAACAACACCTGTTGGCCCATTAATATCCAACTGTGCCAATCGAATTGCGACCTCGGCTCCATGCTCTGGCGTTCGCGTTCCACGAAAGCCGTTGAAGTCCGTGGCGACGTGGCCGGGTGCCGCCCCATTCACCTTGACGTGAGTCTCCGCAAGGCTGCGAGCGTAATGGACTGTGATGGCGTTCAGTGCTGTTTTCGAACTGGAGTATGCCATGTTCGGGCGGCCAACCCACGCACCCTCCTCGCCGAGCGATCCGCGCTTGCTCGTCACGTTCACGATGCGCCCCGCATCGGATTGGAGAAGCAGCGGAAGAAAAGCATTCGTGACCGTTACGACGGCAAAGACATTCGTCTCGTAGACGGCACGCATATTTTCTGCGATCTCTTCTTCGGGAGTGTTGAACCTCGAACCGGGTGCGGCACCAATCCCAGCGTTATTCACCAGCACATCCAAGCGGCCTATCTCCGATTCAATGAATTGCTTCGCGCTAAGCACAGACGCCAAGTGGGTCACCTCCAGTTGAACAAAACGCACGTCCCCCTCGGCCTTTAGTTCGGCAGCAGCGGCTATGCCCTTTTCAGAATCACGCGCTCCGAGAAAGACAGTAAATCCTTTCTGCGCCAGCCCTTTGGCGATGGCTTTGCCGATCCCTTTGTTCGCCCCGGTAACTAGTGCAACTGTTCCATGGCCTTTAGTTGTCATGTCAACCAAGTTAGTTAGTTTAGGTTGCCATGTCAACCCATTCACTGCTAGCCTGTCACTATGTCCACGAAACCGCTTTCACCACAGGAGCTTCGCATCTGGCACGCATTCAAGTTGATGGGTGAAGACGTGATGGAGAGAGTAGGACGCGACATCACCGCAGGCACCGGTCTTTCAGGGCCGGACTTCGGAGTTCTGTCTCGGCTGGCCGATCAAGGTCAGGGCGAGATGCGACAGCAGACGCTAGCCGAGTCGCTCGGCTGGGACAAAAGCCGCCTCTCACATCATCTGACGCGCATGCAAAACCGAGAGCTGATTGTGCGACGTGAAGCCGAGGCGCGAGTTGTCTTCATCGTTCTGACGAAACAAGGCAGGGCAAAACTCGATGCAGCGCGGCCGGTCCACGCAGAATCAGTCCGGCGTAATCTGCTTTCGCGGCTCAGCAAGCAACAGGTTGAGACCATCGTGAGAGTGAGCAACCTTCTCGCTGACGAGGAAGAGCAGCTTTAGGATTGGCGTCGCTGAACGAACCCTTTCTTGTGGTAAGTCCTCATAAGTCTTAGTGCTGTATGTGGACCGCCCATTTTAGACGCGTGAAGCGGCACCGCCTTTGAGGGCGGTTCGCATACAGCGACTTGAAGGAAGCCGCTTTGTCCGGGGCTGCTGATCTATGGGAGTTGAATGCGTTTGGGCTGGTTCTGGCAGTCTGGGGACGGTGGGCTGTCGTGTGTAGAGGGTGCTGTGACCCGGCGTTGGTAGCAGCAGACGGACTTCAGCATGACGGCTGAGCATGCGGACAAGAGCAGACGGAAGCTGCGTGAGTCGCTGAAGACGCAAGCCGGGTATGCACGCGCCAGCATGAGGTTGGAGCGAGGCTGGAGTTGGAGGTTCATGCGGCACGCTCTTGTACACAGGGTGGAGAGCGAGGCAGCAACTGCGCCGCTGTGAGCCGTTCGATGACCTGCATGGTTGCGCCGCAGAGCGTGCACTTGGGAAGATCTGCCGACCGTGCAGGTTGTTGAGGAGCCGGGGTTGATCGATCGGGTGGACTGCCAAGCAGTCTGAAGCAGAGCGGCAGCAACGTGGCGCGTTGCCGGTTGGCGAGGAAACCGAAGTTGCGGATGCGGACGAGGCCTGGTGGGAGCAGGTGCAGAAGGAAGCGGCGCAGGAACTCGTCGACCGGCAGGCTCATGACGCGCTTCTTGTTGCCATGAGCGGAGTCTCGCCAGCGGAAGCTGACCTTGCCGTCGACCAGTGAGACCAGCCTGCTGTTGGCGATGCCAACGCGATGGGTGTAAGCGCCGAGGTAGCGCAGGGCATGTTCCGGTCCGCCGAAAGGTCGCTTGGAGTAGACGACCCAGTCGTGACGGAACAGGGCTCGGAGCCAGGCGGCGAAGCTGCGGGGCTCGACGAGCGATGCGAGGTGGCCGTGGAACTCGAGCTTGCCTTCTCGGAATGCAGTCTTGAGACCGGCGATGAACTTGGCGCGGAAGACGCGTCCGAGCACCTTGACTGGAAGGAAGAAGGTGCGGCGTGAAGAGATCCACTCGGAGTGATCGGGTGCGAGACCGCCGGCGGCGATCACGCAGTGAACGTGCGGATGATGCTGCAATCGCTGGTCCCAGGTATGGAGCACGCTGAAGAAGCCGATCTCCGCGCCAAGGTGTCGAGGACCGCGTGCGACCTCAAGCAGAGTGGCGGCACTGGCTCGGAACAGCAGGCCGTAAATCAGCCCCTTGTTCTGGAGCGCCAGCGGAGCCAGTTCGCGCGGCAGCGTGAACACGGCATGGACGTAGCGCGTGGGCAGCAGTTCGCGTTCGCGCTGCTGGAGCCAGCGGATGCGGGCGTTGCCCTGGCACTTCGGGCAGTGCCGGTTGCGGCACGAGTTATAGGAGATGGCGGTGTTGCTGCAGCCGGTGCATCGATCGCGGTGACCGCCGAGAGAGGCGGTGCGGCAGCGCGTGATCGCATCGAGCACCTTCAGGTGCTGTCCGTTGATCCAGCGATGACTGCGTTCCCGGAAGCCTGGCCCGGCGTAGCGGATGATGTCGGCCATCTCCAGCGGAGAGCGGCTTATGCGTTGCGTACCGCTTCTCCCGGTATGGCCAGCCGAAGCATGTCGAGCGGACTGGAGGTTGCGCTCAAGTGCTTGCTGGAAAGGTGCAGATAGATCGTGGTCTCTTCGAGATCGCGATGCCCGAGCAGAACCTGGATCGTGCGCAGATCGGCTCCAGCCTCAAGCAGATGTGTCGCAAAGCAGTGCCGCAGGGTGTGCGGATGGATGTGCTTATGCTCAAGACCCGCGCGGAGCGCAGCCTGCCGGCACGCCGTCCAGAGCACCTTGGTGGTGACCGGACGGCTGGACGTATGCCACCGGTTCCCGGGAAACAGCCATACTGCCGGCTTGCGCCGGAGTCCTCGCCAGTAAGTGCGCAGCGCTTCGAGCAAGGCGGGACTCAGCATCACGTCGCGGTCCTTGCGTCCCTTGCCGCCGCGGATGTGGACCACCATCCGCTCGCTGTCGATGTCGCTGATCTTCAATCGAGCCACTTCGGCCCGGCGTGCGCCCGTGGCATAGAGCGTCATGACCAGGATGCGCTGAAAGGGCGTCTCGGTCGCATCGATCAGACGCGTTACTTCCGCCTGACTGAGGATCTGCGGCAGATGCAGTTCCTTCTTCGGATAGGGTGTCTCGGCGACGCTCCAGCCTCGCTTCAACACCTGGATATACAGAAAGCGCAACGCGGCGAGCCGTTGCGTGACCGTGTTCGGGGCCAGCTTCCAGGTGCGGAACATCGCAGCCTGGTACTGCCGAATGTGATCGGGGCCAAGCCTGTCCGGCGAACAACGGAAGTGCTGGGCGAAATGCTCAACGGTGCGGATGTAAGCGCGAATAGTAGACGAAGCGTAGTTGCGGCGCTCCAACTCTTCCAGCATGATCTGACGTAGATGGGTCACAGAGAATCCTCCTTCT